>NZ_QWGT01000096.1 GCF_003576405.1 Clavibacter lycopersici | reverse complement strand
CCACGCGCTCCTCGTCCGCTCACGGCTGCACGAGGCGGCGTCAGCGGCCCGTCGGGCGATCGACGTGGATCCCCTCCGCGAGACCGCGCAGCGCTGCCTGATCGCCGTGCACGTGGCCGCCGGCAACCAGTCGGACGCGCTGCGCGCCTACGAGACCTACCGCACGCGCCTCGACCGCGAGGTGGGCCTGGAGCCGACGGCGATGCTGACCGACCTCGTGGCCGCCCTGCGCACCCGCACCCCCGCCCGCGGCGGCAGCTGACGGCAGGCGCAGGCCACCCGGCCGTCCGGCGCCGGATCAGGCGGCCGTCGCCACGCCCCCGAGCCGCTCCCAGAGGAACGCGTGGATGAGCGACTGCAGGCGAGCGGTCGCCGGGTTGTCCGCGGATCCGCCGTGGCCGCCCGCCGTGTTCTCGAAGTACCAGGCGTCCTCGACCCCGGTGTCGTGCAGCAGCTCGACCATCTTCCGCGCCTGCACAGGCCCCACCCGGTCGTCGCTCGTCGCGGCGTAGACCAGCGTCGGCGGGTACGCGACCCCGGCGCGGACGTTGTGGTACGGCGAGAAGGTGCGGATGAAGTCCCAGTCCGACGGCACGTCCGGGTCGCCGTACTCGGCGATCCAGGACGCTCCCGCCGAGAGCCTGGTGTACCGCCGCATGTCGAGAAGCGGCACCCCGCAGATCACGGCGCCGAACAGCTCGGGGTACGTCGTGAGCATGTTCCCGACCAGCAGACCGCCATTGCTCCGACCCTCGCAACCGAGCCGCGCGGGCACGGTCACGCCGCGCGTCACGAGGTCGCGCGCGACGGCGGCGAAGTCCTCGTAGGCGCGATGGCGGTCCTGGCGCAGCGCCGAGCGGTGCCACGCGGGCCCGTACTCGCCGCCGCCGCGGATGTTGGCCAGCACGTAGACGCCGCCGCGCGCGAGCCAGCCGCGCCCCACGACGCCGCTGTACGACGGCAGGCGGCTGTTCTCGAAGCCGCCGTAGCCGGAGAGCAGCGTGGGCGCGGATCCGTCGAGCGGCAGATCCCGCGGCCCCACCTGGAAGTACGGCACGCGCGTCCCGTCGTCCGACACGGCGAAGTGCTGCTGCACCTCGAGCCCCTGGGCGTCGAACGACGCCGGCTGCTCCTTGACGGGTCGCGGCGCGCCCTCGCCCACGACGCCGTGCAGCAGCGTCGGCGGCGTCAGGAACCCGGTCACGGCGAGCCAGTACTCGTCGGTCTCGCGGTCGGTCGCGACGACCGACGCGGACGCGAGCGGCGTCCCCACGCGCACGTCCTCCTCGCGCCAGCCTCCCGAGCCGTCGGCGTCAGGCGGCGTCAGGACGCGGATCCGGCTCGCCACGTCCTCGAGCAGCGTCACCACGAGGTGCCCCGCGGTCCAGGCCCAGTCCTCGAGGCTCCGCGACGAGGTGGGGGCGAACAGCACGGCCAGCTCGCGGGATCCGGCGAGGAAGTCGTCGAGGCGCGCCGCCAGCAGCGACCCCGCGGCGTGCACGACGCCGCCGATCTCGGTGTCGGTGCGCGGCCGCAGCACGAGCCACTCGCGGTGCAGGTCGACGTCGACGTCCTCGGGCACGTCGATCGGCACGGTCCCCGCGTCCGTCAGCAGGAGCGTGCGCGAGGTGAAGAAGTCGGGCACCTCGCGCACCACGTCCCGCTCGTACCCCGGCGTGGAGTCGTGCGTGACGTGGACGAGCATGTCGGTGGCCGCCACCGCGTGCACCTCCGGGGCGTCCGTGAGCGCCTGCCCGCGGCTCCAGCGGCGCGCGGTCCGCGCGTAGGAGCTCTCGGTGAGGCTGCCCGGCCCGAAGTGCGTGCCGACGAAGACGGTGTCCCTGTCGATCCACGACACCATCGTCTTCGCGACCGGCACCTCGAAGCCGCCCTCCACGAAGCGGCCGGTGGCGAGGTCGAGCTCCCGGACCGCGACCGCGTCCCCGCCGTCCGGCGACAGCGACACGAGCGCCCGGTCGCGCGTCGGCGACAGCAGCTGCGCGCGCGAGAACTGCCACGGGATCCCCTCGGCAGCGCCCAGCGCGTCCAGGTCGAGCAGCACCTCCCACTCGGGCGCGGGCGCCTGGTACTCGTCGAGCGTCGTGCGCCGCCAGAGGCCCTGCACGTGCTCGGCGTCGCGCCAGAGGTTGTAGAGGTGCTCGCCGTGCCGGGTGACGTAGGGGATCCGCTCGTCCGACTCCAGCACCTCGAGCAGCTCGCGCGTGAGCTCGGCGCGGGACCCCTCGGGCGACCGGGCGAGCGTCCGCTCGTTCTCCGCGCGCACCCAGGCGAGGGCGCGGTCGCCGTGGATCTCCTCCAGCCAGAGGAACGGGTCGTCGGGGGTCGAGGAGTCGCGAGCGTCGGCGGTCATCCCCTCAGCCTACGGAGGCGCCACGGAGGCCGGAGGACGGCGGAGTCAGGCCGCGGGGGCCAGGAACTCGTCCCACCCGGGCGCCGGCCGCTCCATCCCGCTGACGACCCACCCGCTCCCCTGTGGCGCGCGGGGAGGCGTGCGGAGCGACCAGCCCATCTCCTCCGGCGTGCGATCGCTCTTGCGGTTGTTGCACGAGAGGCAGCAGGCCACGAGGTTCTCCCACGTGTCCTTGCCCCCGCGCGACCGCGGCAGCACGTGGTCGATGGTGGTCGCGTTCCGGGCGCAGTACGCGCACCGCCCGCCGTCGCGCCGGAGCACCCCACGCCGTGAGACGGGCACACGACGGGCATGCGGGATCCGCACGTACCGCGTGAGCAGGATCACGGACGGCCGACCCCATGCGCCGCCGTTCCCGAGGATCGGGTGCTCCTCGTCCTGGGCGAGCATGGTGGCCTTGCCGCTCAGCACGAGCACCAGGGCCCGCTTGAACGACACGACGGCGAGCGGCTCGAAGCCCGCGTTGAGTACCAGTGTGCGCACGACATCCCTCTCAGACCGGCCTGGACGGCTTCCAGGAATCCGAATGAGGCGTCCCGCCCCCGGGAACACGCGAAGGCACCGCCGAGTGCTCGGCGATGCCTTCTAGGAGAGCGGGTGACCGCTCGGGTGGACCAGGTGGATGCCCACCCGGGGATGGTGCCGGTGTCCGTGGCGCACGTGCGCATCCATGGTGCGGATGTCAGGTGCGGTGGTCATCGGGGCTCCCGGGCGGGTCGAGGGACGTCTCACCGGACAGGGTAACCCGCCGGTCCCCGTTTGTCGCGGGGAACGCAGGAGGCCGGCGGCGCATCCCGCAGGATGCGTGCCGCCGGCCTCCCGGGGTCTTGCCTCGTGCCGATCGTCAGCCCAGGAGGCGGACGAAGTGCACGTTGGTGCTCCAGATCGGGCGCTCCTTGACGTGGTCGCCGGGCTTCGGCGCGTCGATGAAGATGCCGTTGCCGGTGTAGATGCCGTCGTGGCTGAAGTCGTTCCACACCACGATGTCGCCGGGGCGGGCGTCCTCGCGGGAGACGACGGTCCCGGCGTTGTGCTGCGCGCGCACGGAGTGCGGCAGGTTCAGGCCGAACTGGGCGAACACGTACTTGACGAGGCCCGAGCAGTCGAAGCCGGCGGGCGTCTCGCCGCCGAAGACGTAGGGCACGCCGAGGTACTGGCGGGCGACGGCGGAGACGCCGCTGGCCGAGGTGCCCTGGTAGATCGGGTTCTGCGCGAGCTGCGTGGCGGATGCGCCCGTGTAGCTCGTGGCCGTCGACGCGAGCTGCGTGCGGCGCTGCTCGGCGAGGGCGGCGCGCGCGGCCTCGGCCCGCTGGGCGTTGAGGTCGGCGACGGAGGTGGCGGTGAAGCCCTCCTCCTCGGTCGGGGCGGCCGCGGCGTCGGCCGTGACGACCTGCGCGTTGGCGGCCGTGTAGTCCTGCAGCGAGGCGCCCTCCGCCGTGGAGGTGTGCTCGAGGGAGGATCCGGCGGCGTAGGCCGGGATGGCCATGACGCCGACGAGGCCGGTGACGAAGGTCATGACGACCGCGTTGGCGGCCTTCGTGCGGCGCGAGCGGCCGACGGGAGCCGGGCTCAGGCGGGGAGCGGGTGTCGCCAGCGTGCGGGTCGCGGAGTCGCGACGCGGCCGGACGGCCTTCGCGGTCTCGGCGGCGCGGAGCTCGCGACGTGTGGGCAGACGATCCATCCCGGGTGCGGGCGGTCGAGTCGGGTCGGACGGGTTCCCGACGGAACCGCTGATGTCACCATGGGCCAAAGTTGTCAACCTCCTGCGTCTCGACGCCGGACATGCGGGCGCCCCGTCCCTCCAAGGTCGTCGAGGGGTACTCATGCAGGGGACGGGTGTCGAGACGCCCTGCACCGGGCCCGGAACCTCTGTGGTGGTCGGTCGGGCCTGTTCGAGAGTAAGGGACGCGATCCCGTTTGTCATCCTGAGGGACCATATTTCTAACGAATCCATAACGGAGGACGTCATCCTCACGACGGATGCGGGACGGAACCCCCGGTGAGGGCGGCGCGCCCTCCCCGTGTGCCCAGTCCGGGGGTGGTCCTGGGGATCCGCCCAGCGCCCAGGGCCGGACGAGCCGGCGTCAGCGCTCGATGAAGATGTGGCCCGCGACCTCGAGCGGCAGCTCGAGCCCCGGACCGGCGCCGTCCACGCGCACCAGGACGTAGGCGCCCTCGCGGGAGAAGGATCCCGTCGCGCCGGGCAGCACGCCGGCCTGCTTGAGCTGGGAGAGGAGCTCCGGGTCGAACTGCACGGGTTCGCCCAGCCGGCGGATCACGCCGCGCGCGGGGGCGTCCTCCGTCGTGCCGAGCGACGCCTCGACGATGCTCACGACGCCGGCCATGAACGCGACGGCGGGCGAGTCGCCCAGCTCGTCGAGCCCGGGGATGGGGTTGCCGTACGGCGACTCCGTCGGGTGGCCGAGGAGGTCGAGGATCTTCCGCTCCACCTGCTCGCTCATCACGTGCTCCCAGCGGCAGGCCTCGTCGTGGACGAACTCCCACTCGAGCCCGATGACGTCGCTGAGGAGGCGCTCGGCGAGACGGTGCTTGCGCATCACGTGGACGGCCTTGCTGCGGCCCTCGGGGGTGAGCTCGAGGTGGCGGTCGCCGCTCACGATGACGAGGCCGTCGCGCTCCATGCGGGCGACCGTCTGCGAGACGGTGGGGCCCGAGTGCCCGAGGCGCTCGGAGATGCGCGCACGCAGCGGCACGATGGCCTCCTCCTCGAGGTCGAGGATGGTGCGGAGGTACATCTCCGTCGTGTCCACGAGATCAGTCATCGGGCCTCCCTTGCGCCAGGGACCAGCCTACTTCCCCGGGTGCGGGATGGCGGGCGCGGGGGCGCGTCACGGGCCCGGGGCGGTCGGGGACGGTCCCCTACCATTGCGGCATGCCGACGACGAAGATCCCCACCGAACTGCTGCCCCTCGACGGACGATTCGGCTGCGGGCCGTCGAAGGTCCGGCAGGCGCAGCTCGACCACCTCGCGCTCGCGGGCGCCCAGATCCTCGGCACCTCCCACCGCCAGGCGCCCGTCAAGGACATGGTCGGGCGCGTGCGCGACGGGCTCTCCCGGCTCTTCCGCCTGCCCGACGGCTACGAGGTCGTGCTGGGCAACGGCGGATCCACCGCGTTCTGGGACGCCGCGGCCTTCTCCCTCATCGAGCGCCGCAGCCAGAACCTCGTGTTCGGGGAGTTCGGCGGCAAGTTCGCGAAGGCCGCCGCGGCGCCCTTCCTGGAGGCCCCCGACGTGATCCGCGCCGAGCCGGGCAGCCGCGCCGCCGCGAACCCGGTCGAGGGCGTCGACGTGTACGCGTGGCCGCACAACGAGACCTCCACGGGCGTCATGGCGCCCGTCACGCGCGTGCACGGCGACCAGGGCGCGCTCACCGTCGTCGATGCGACGAGCGCGGCCGGCGGCATCGACTTCGACGCGGCCCAGGCCGACGTCTACTACTTCGCCCCGCAGAAGAACCTCGCGAGCGACGGCGGCATCTGGCTCGCGCTGTTCTCCCCCGCCGCCCTCGAGCGCGTGGAGCGCATCGCGGCGTCCGGCCGGTGGATCCCCGAGTTCCTCAGCCTCAAGAACGCCGTCGACAACTCCCGCCTGAACCAGACGCTCAACACCCCCGCTCTCGCGACGCTCCTCATGCTCGAGGACCAGCTCGACTGGATCGAGCGCGCCGGCGGGCTCGCCTGGGCCGACGCCCGCACGCGCGAGTCGTCGTCCGTCCTCTACGAGTGGGCGGAGCGCGTGGAGTACGCGCGGCCGTTCGTGACGGATCCCGCGCACCGCTCGCAGGTGGTGGTGACCATGGACTTCGACGACTCGATCGACGCCGCCGCCGTCGCGAGGACGCTGCGCGCCAACGGGGTGGTCGACACCGAGCCCTACCGGAAGCTCGGGCGCAACCAGCTGCGCGTCGCGACCTTCACGGCCATCGAGCCGGACGACGTGCGGGCGCTCGTGAGCTGCATCGAGTTCGTGGTGGAGCAGGGCGCGGGCTGATCCCCGCCTCTCCGGACGCGACGACGGCGGCGGTCCCCTCGGGGGCCGCCGCCGTCGTCATGCCGGGCGCGGGTCAGCGATCGGCGCCGTCGAAGCTCGTGTCGTCGTCGTCGTCGTCATCGTCATCGTCATCGTCATCGTCGTCGTCGTCCGCCGCCTCGGCCTCGAACTCCACGCCGTCGAGGACGTCGTCCGCGTCCTCGGTGTCGCCCGCCTCGTCCACGGGGTCGTCGTCATCGTCGTCCTCGTCATCGCCGTCGTCGTCGGACTCCGCCGCGAGCCGCTCGGCCTCCTGGTCGGCCTCGATGCCGGCGAGCCGGTCGGACCACGGCAGCCACTCGGGCGAGAGCAGCGCGCCCTCGCCGGGCATCAGCTCGGCCTCGAGCACGGTGGGGGCGGCGTCGTCGACGCGGGCGAGCGTGACGGTCCAGAACCAGCCGGGGTAGCCGGCCATCGTGTTCGCGAAGAGGAGCGACAGCAGGCGGTCGCCCTCGACGATCGAGCCCGCGGGCTCCCCGACCGTGTCGGCCGGGGTGATCTCGAGCAGCGCTGCACGTGCGAGGTCCACGGCCGCGAGGAGCTCGGCATCGGGGACGGCGGGCTCGGCGGGAGCCTCCGCCTCCGTGGGGCTCGTGGCGGCGTCCGCGGTCTCGTCGGCGGGCGTCTCGTCGGCGGCCGTCAGGCCGGGGGCCGTCGCATCCGCCGCCGTCATCTCCGCGTCCATCGTCTCGTCCTCGTCGCGATCAGGCATCGAGCTCCTCCGCGACCCGGCGCAGCAGCGCCGCGATCTTCCGGCCGTGGGCCTCGTCGGGGTAGCGGCCGCGCTTGAGGCCGGATCCGATGCCGTCGAGCACCTTCACGAGGTCCTCGACGATGACGGCCATGTCGTCGGCGGGCTTGCGGGACATGCGGGCGAGCGAGGGCGGGGCGTCGAGGATCCGCGCGGAGAGGGCCTGCGCGCCGCGCTTGCCGTCGGCGATGCCGAACTCGAGCCGGGTGCCGGCCTTCACGCCGGCGACGCCCGAGGGCAGGGCCGACGCGTGCAGGAAGACCTCCTGGCCGTCGTCCGAGCTGATGAACCCGAACCCCTTGTCCTCGTCGTAGAACTTCACCTTGCCGGTGGGCATGCGATCCTCTTCCCTCGCCCCGAGGGGCTCGATGTGCTGGTGGGCGGTCCAGTCTATTCGCCGGGGCCCCGCGCGGCCCGGCGAGGGCGGCGCGCGGCCGACCGTCCCCGTGCAGCGCGACGCGCCCGGGCGCGTGCCACGGCGTAGTCTGAGCGGATGGCATCCGAGACCGCACCGAGCGAGGGACGGGCCGAGCGCGTCCTCGCGTACATGCTCGCCGGCATCCTCCTCGTGGCCGTGCTGAGCATCCTCGCGATCCTGCTCGCACCGCTCATCGCCGTCGACGCGTCGCAGTACAGCACCCCGCTGTGGCAGGTCATCCTGCTGCTCCCGGCCGTGGGGATCCCCATCGCCGCGCTCCTCTTCATCGCGATCCTCATCATCAGCGTCCGTCGCCGTCGTCGCATGGACGGCACGTCCCGCTAGCGGGACGACCATGACCGACGCCCTCGTGCTCGCGGCCCGCCTCCGCGCGCTCGACGACGACGCCCTCGCCACCCTGGTCCGCGACCGGGGGATCGACGCGGGGCGCATCGCCGACCTCTTCGACCTCGCCGACGCGCTGCTCGCCTCGGACGCCGTCGCCCGCGCGCTCGAGCAGCTCGACCGCACGGGCCTGGCCGTCCTCGCCGTCGCGGCCGAGGAGGGCGCGACGGCGCGGCCCCTCGCCTTCGACGCGCTCCGCGATGCGATCTCCCGCCGTTCGGGCGAGGACCCGCTCGACCCGCGGGAGCTCGCGGACGCCGCGGGACGGGCGGCGGAGACGCTCCTGGCCGTCGTCGACGACGCGGGGATCTCGACGCACCCGGAGGTCCAGGCCGCCCTCGCCGCCTGGCCCGCCGCCGGCCTCCCCGGGGCGGACGAGCTGGCGCGCCTGGCTCCGCCCGCACCGCTCGCCGCCGTCCCCCGCGTCGACCACGACGAGGTCGACGCGCGGGCGGGCGAGAGCGCCTTCCGCTCGGTGGTCGCCGTCGCCGCCCTGGTCGACGAGCTGCTGCGGGAGCCGGCTCGCGAGCTGAGCCGCGGTGGCATGTCGCTACCCGACGCGCGCCGGCTGGCCGCCGCGCTCGGCGCCGACCTCGACGACGTCCCCGTCGTCCTCTCCCTCGCCTCCCGCGCCGGGCTCGTGGTCCGCTCCGGTCGCACCTGGTCCGCGACCGCGGCCTCCGCCGCGTGGTCCGGGCGGCCGACCGCCGAGCGCTGGGAGGCGCTCGCGTCGGCCTGGCTGGACGCGCTGGCGCCCGCGACCCGGAGCATCCTCGCCGAGCGCGCCGACGCGTCCTGGGGAGCCGGCCTCGTCGACGGGGTCCTGTGGCGCTTCCCGGGCGGATCCGCCTGGATCGGCGACCGCATCACCGCATTCACGCGCGACGCCGGCCTCCTCGGCATCACGACGGGCGACGTGCCGAGCTCCGCGGGCCGCGCGCTCCTCACCGCGGGACCCGGGGCAGCCGCCGCCGAGCTCGCGCCGCACCTGCCCGCCGAGGTCGACCGGGTCTACCTGCAGCACGACCTCACGGTCGTCTCCCCCGGCCCGCTGGATCCCACGGTCGAGTCGCGCCTCCTCTCCGTCGCCGACGCGGAGGGCCGGGGACTGGCGGCGAGCTACCGGATCTCCGCCGAGTCCGTCACCCGCGCCCTCGCCGCGGGCGAGACGGCCGACGGCATCCGCTCCCTCCTCGCGGAGATCTCGCTGACCGGGATCCCCCAGCCGCTCGGCTACCTCATCGACGAGGCGGTCGCGCGCTTCGGCCGCATCCGGATCCGCCCGGCCTCGCCCGCGGACGCGACCCCCGACGCCCGGACCGCGGTCGTCTCCGAGGACGCGACGCTCCTCGCCACCCTCCTCGTCGATCGCGACCTCGCACCCCTGCGGCTCGTGCGGGCGGGCGACGCGACCCTCACGACCGCCGCGTCGCCCGAGGCCGTCGAGCGCGCGCTGACGGGCGCCCGGCTCGGCCCCGTCCGCGAGAACGCCGAGGGACGCCGCATCGCCCCTGCCGCGCGGGCAGTCCCGACGCCCGCACCCCACGCGGATCCCGAGCCCGACGCGGCCGACG
>NZ_QWGT01000095.1 GCF_003576405.1 Clavibacter lycopersici | reverse complement strand
TGGGCCTGGCGATCGACGAGTCCGCGGGCCGCGTCGTCACGGTCACCGCCATCGACAACCTCGTCAAGGGCACGGCGGTCGCGCCGCCCAAGGGCCTCAGCCTCACGTCCATGATCCTGGGGCTCGTCTCGGTCTTCTTCTTCTGGACGTTCCTCTGCCCGCTGATCGGGCTCGTGTTCGCCATCATCGGCATCCGCAAGGAGCCGGCCGGGCGCGGCTTCGCCATCACGGGCCTCATCCTCAACGGCCTGCTGCTGCTCATCCCGGTCGCCGTCGTGCTCTCGATCATCGTGGCCGGCGGCACGCTCTTCGGCATCGCGGCCACCACCCCGCGCTGATCGGGAGCCGGCGGCCGGTCCGGCGCGCGACGGCTAGGGGCGGCCCATGCCGCGGTAGCGCCATCCGGCGGCGCGCCACTCGACGGGATCGAGGCAGTTGCGGCCGTCCACGATGACGGGCGTCGACACGATGGCCTTGAGCTCCGCGGGATCGATGGCGCGGTACTGCTTCCACTCGGTGAGCAGCATGACGACATCGGCATCGCGCGCCGCCTCCTGCCAGGTGTCCACGTAGGTGAGCTCCGGGAAGCGGCGACGCGAGTTCTCGTTCGCGTACGGGTCGGTCGCGAGCACGCGCGCCCCCTGCAGCTGCAGCTGCGCGGAGATGCTGAGCGCGGGGGAGTCGCGCACGTCGTCCGACTCGGGCTTGAAGGCGAGGCCGAGCACGGCGACGTTGCGGCCGAGCAGGGATCCGCCGCACACCTCGCGCGCCACGTCGACCGCGCGCACCCGGCGCCGCATGTTGATGGAGTCGACCTCGCGGAGGAACGTGAGCGCCTGGTCGGCGCCGAGCTCGCCCGCACGCGCCATGAACGCGCGGATGTCCTTGGGGAGGCAGCCGCCGCCGAAGCCGATGCCGGCGTTGAGGAAGCGCCGTCCGATGCGGTCGTCGTACCCGATGGCGTCCGCGAGCTGCGTGACGTCGGCGCCCGTGGCCTCGCACACCTCGGCCATCGCGTTGATGAAGGAGATCTTCGTGGCGAGGAAGGCGTTGGCCGAGACCTTCACGAGCTCGGCGGTCTCGTAGTCGGTGGTGACCCGGGCGGTGCCGGTGGCGAGGGCCGTGGCGTAGACCTCGTCGAGGACGGCGCGAGCCGCCTCGCCCGCGTCGCCGGCGGGCAGTCCGTAGACGAACCGGTCGGGCGTGAGCGTGTCCTCGACGGCGAAGCCCTCGCGCAGGAACTCCGGGTTCCACATGAGCGTGGCCCCGGGCTCGCGCGCGGCGACGCGCTCGGCCAGGCGGCGCGCGGTGCCGACGGGGACGGTGGACTTCCCGGCGACGACGTCGCCCGGGACGAGATGCGGGATCAGGCCGTCGACCGCCGCGTCCACGTAGGTGAGGTCCGCGGCGTTCTCGCCGCGCTTCTGCGGCGTGCCGACCGCGACGAAGTGCACGCGCGCCCCCGCCGCCTCGGCGATGTCGGTCGTGAAGCGCAGGCGCCCGGTGGCGAGCTGCTCGGTGAGGAGCTCCGGCAGGCCCGGCTCGAAGAACGGGGCGACGCCGGACTGCAGCGAGGAGATCTTCGCCTCGTCCACGTCGATCGCGACGACGTCGTGCCCGAGCCGGCTCATGCACGCCGCGTGGACGGTGCCGAGGTAGCCGCAGCCGATGACAGATATGCGCACGAGGGGTCCGTTTCGTCGAGGAGGATGCCGCATGCCGACGTGCGGGAGCCTCGTCGGCCTGCCCCCCAGCCCCGGCCAGGACGAACCTAGCACGCAGCGGGGGACCGGCCAGGCGGCGCCCGGGGAGCGGAGCGAGTCCGCACCCCGGGTGCCGGCGGATCAGGCCAGCAGGGCCTCCGCCGAGTCCGCCACGGGTCCGAGGATCGCGGCCGAGCGCGCGGGCAGGACGATCTCGTCGTCGGCCAGCGTGACGCCGGGCGCGGTCGCGAGCAGCAGCGCGGGTCGCTCGCCCACGACGGGGACGCGCCGCTCCTCGCCGGACAGGTTGACGACGATGGACAGCTCGCCGCGGTCCATCACGAGGAGTCGCGCCTCCTCGTGCACCTCGACCTCGACCTCGGCGAACCGGGGGTCGGTGAGGTCGGGGTGCGTCCGACGCAGGCGGATCAGCTCGCCGTACAGCGCGAACAGGCGCGCGTGCTGCGAGCCGGCCGCCTCGGCGCCGTAGAGCTCCGACCAGTCGAGCTTCGAGTCCTGGAACGTCGACAGGTCCTGCGGGTTCGGCACGACCGACTCGTCCCAGCCCATCTTCGCGAACTCCGCGATGCGGCCCTTCGCGGTCGCCTCGCCGAGGTCGTGCTCCGGGTGCGACGTGAAGAACTGCCACGGCGTCGTCGCGCCCCACTCCTCGCCCATGAAGAGCATCGGGGTGAAGGGCGACGTGAGCGTCAGGACCGCGGCCAGCGCGAGCCCGCCCTCGTCGAGCGTCGCCGTGAGGCGGTCGCCCGTGGCGCGGTTGCCGATCTGGTCGTGGTTCTGGTTCGCGACCACGAGGCGGTGCGCGGGGATCCGCTCGGTGTCGAGCGGGCGCCCGTGCACGCGGCCGCGGAACGACGACCACGTGCCGTCGTGGAAGAACCCGCGCGTGATGACCTTGGCGAGGGCCCCGAGCGACGCGAAGTCCTCGTAGTAGCCCGTTGTCTCGCCCGTGAGCGCGACGTGGACGGCGTGGTGGAAGTCGTCGCTCCACTGCGCGTCGAGCCCGTAGCCGTGCGCCTCGCGCGAGGTGATGAGCTTCGGGTCGTTGAGGTCGGACTCCGCGATGAGCGTGAGCGGGCGGCCGACGTGCGCCTGGAGGACGTCCACCTGCACCGCGAGCTCCTCGAGGAGGTGCGTCGCGGTGTCGTCGACGAGGGCGTGCACCGCGTCGAGGCGCAGCGCGTCGACGTGGTAGTCGCCGAGCCACATGAGCGCGTTGTCGATGATGTACTCGCGGACCGGACCGGAGTCCTCGCCGTCGAGGTTGAGGCTGGATCCCCAGGTGTTCGCGGACGCCTCGTGCAGGTACGGGCCGTACACGGGCAGGTAGTTGCCCGACGGTCCGAGGTGGTTGTACACGACGTCCTGCACGACCCCGAGGCCGCGCGCGTGGCACGCGTCGACGAAGCGCTGGTACGCCTCGGGTCCGCCGTACGTCTCCTGCACCGTGTACCAGAGGACCCCGTCGTAGCCCCAGTTGTGCGTGCCGTTGAACCCGTTGACGGGCAGCACCTCCACGAGGTCCACGCCGAGCGCGACGAGGTGGTCGAGCCGGTCGATGGCGGAGTCGAGCGTGCCGTCGGGCGTGAAGGTGCCGACGTGCATCTCGTAGATGACGGCGCCGGCGAGCTGGCGCCCGGTCCACGCCTGGTCGGTCCACGCGAACGTCGACGGGTCGTACGTGCGCGAGCGGCCGTGGACGCCCTCGGGCTGGCGGCGCGAGCGCGGGTCGGGCAGCGGGGTGTCGCCGTCGTCCACGAGGTAGCCGTAGTCGAGGTCGCCGGATGGCAGGGCCTCGGCGCGCTCGGCGTCGAGGGTCCACCAGCCGTCGCCCGTGGGGGAGAGCGGCAGGCGCTCGTCCCCGACGGACAGCGCGAGGGTGCGGGCCTTCGGGGCCCAGATGTCGAAGCGGTCGTCGGTCATGCTCGGCTCCCGGAGGTGAGGTCGGCGGCGGTGGATGCGGGCGCGAGGATCGCGACCGGGTAGTCGGCGAGGAGCGCGGCGACGGAGACCCGACCGCCCGGCACGCGGCGGCCGCTCACGTGGTCGACGAGCTCGCCGTCGGGCAGCGTGAGGGACGTGGATCCCCACCCGCCGCCGGACTCGAGCCCGACGGGCAGGCGGGTCGCGACGGTGATGGCGCCGCCGCGGTCGAACGCGATCACGTGGGCCGCTGCGTCGCCGGACGCGCGCACGGGCTCGTAGCCCGTGAAGAGCTCCGGGTGCGCGCGGCGGAGGCGGAGCGCCCGCGCCGTGACGAGGAGCTTGGCGGCCCCCGTCTCGTCGATGGCGGGCTCGGCGCCCTTGAGCACGGCGTCGAGGGCGGCGCGGCGCATGCCGAAGTCGACCTCGCGGCGGTTGTCGGGATCCACGAGGCTCGTCTCCCACAGCTCGCTGCCCTGGTACACGTCGGGCATGCCGGGGGCGGTGAGCTGGATGGCCTTCGCCGCGAGCGCGTTCGACCAGCCGGGGCCGGAGAGCCGGTCGTAGAGCCCGGCCACGATCGTGCGGGCGCGCGGGTCGTCGAAGGCCGCGTCGACGAGCGCGTGCATGCGCTCCTCGAAGGCCTCGTCGGGCGCGGTCCACGTGGTGGAGTCGCCGGCCTCGCGCGACGCCTTCTCGGCGTACGCGTGCAGGCGCTCGCGCGACGCGGGCCAGGTGCCGACGAGCGTCTGCCAGAGCAGGTTCTCGAACGGCCCGTCGCCGGTGGGCGCGACCTCGCGGAGCTGGCCGAGCGCGTCGCGCCAGGCCTCGGGCGTCTCGGAGAGCACGTCGATGCGGGCGCGGACGTCCTCGCCGCGCTTGGTGTCGTGGGTGGAGAGCGTGGTCATCGCGTGCGGCGCGATGCGGTGCCGCTCCTGCTGGCGCGCGTGGAAGTCGTCGACGTCGATCGCGAAGATCGACGGGTCGGCGCCGACCTCGTTGAGCGAGACCAGGCGCGAGTAGCGGTAGAACGCCGTGTCCTCGACGCCCTTGGCCATGACCATGCCGCTCGTCTGCTGGAAGCGCTGGGCCACGAGCGTCGCGGGGTCCGACAGCTGCGGCATGAGCGCGTCGATCGTCGCGACGAGGTCGGGCCGGCTGGCGCGGGCCGCCTCCGCGGCCTCCTCGAGGTGCGCGATCCCGCCGGGCAGGTAGCTGCGGTAGACGGGGAACGTGGCGAGCAGCTCGGCGATGGCGTCCGCCGCGTCCGCCGGGGCGTCCTCCACGAGCCGCTCCAGGCGGAGGACCTCGCTGCGCAGGATCCCGTCGGCGATGCCGCGCTTGGTGCCGCGGATCATGTCGGCCCAGCTCGTGAGCTCACCCTGCGGCAGGCCGCGGAGGGACGCGTCGAGGTGGTCGAGCTCGACCTGGCCGTCGGGGTCGACCAGCACGCGGTCGATCTCGGCGAGCGCGTCGTACCCGGTCGTGCCGGCGGTGGCCCAGTCGGTGGGGAGCGCCTCGCCGGGCTCGAGGATCTTCTCCACGAGCACGTACGCGCCGCCCGTGATGCGGGCGAGGTCGTCGAGGTACCCCTTCGGGTCGAGCAGGCCGTCCGGGTGGTCGACCCGCAGGCCGTCCGCGAGGCCCTCGCGGAACCAGCGGGAGATCTCGGCGTGCGACTCCTCGAACACCCGCGGCAGCTCGACGCGGATCCCGGCGAGCGTGTTGACGGCGAAGAAGCGGCGGTAGTTGAGCTCGGCGTCGGCGCGACGCCAGTTGATCAGCTCGTAGGACTGGCGCTCGTGCACCGTGCGGGCGTCGGCGTCGTCCTCGGCCGTGCCGGGGGCGACGGGGTAGCGGGTGTCGTAGTAGCGGAGCTCGACGGTGCCGTCGTCGCCGCGCACGAGCAGGAGCTGGTCGAGCTCGTCGTCGCCGTCGCCGAGCACGGGGATCCGCACCTTGCCGTTCCCGAAGTCCCAGTCCACGTCGAACGCGTCGGCGTAGCGGCTCGCGGTGCCGTGCGTCAGCAGGTCCCACCACCACAGGCTCTCGACGGGCGTCGCGACGCCGACGTGGTTGGGGACGATGTCCACCAGCACGCCGAGGCCCAGCTCGTGGGCGCGGTCGGCGACGGCCTTCATGCCCGCCGCGCCGCCCCGGGCGGGGTCGACCTGCGAGTGGTCGACGACGTCGTAGCCGTGGTCGGATCCGGGTTCGGCGGCGAGGATCGGGCTGAGGTACACCCAGTCCGCGCCGAGGTCCTTCACGTACGGCAGCTGCTCGGCCACGGCGGCGAGGTCGAACGACTCCCGCACCTGGAACCGGTAGGTGGAGATGGGGGTTCTCAACTGATGTCGCTCCTTGGGTCTGCGGCCGGCCGGTCGGCCTGCGCGTGGGTGAGGACGGCGAGGCTCGCCGCGACCGAGTGGTCGGGTTCCACCTCGGGCTCGGTGTAGGCGCGCAGCACGACGAGCGCCTTGGCCGCCACCTCCACGACGCTACTCGCGCGGAGGGCCGTCGAGTCGGCTCCGACGCCCGCGGTGTCGATCACGGTCTCCCACGCGTCCGCGTACTCGTCCGACGGGAGCGTGAAGGCGACCTGCTCGTCGTGCGCGTTGAAGTAGAGGAGGAAGTGCGTGTCGTAGATGTCCTCGCCGCGGCGGTCGCGCCCGCGGATCCCGTTCCCGTTGAGGAACATGCCGATCGCCCGGAGCCCGGACTCCCAGTCGTCGTCGACCATCGGCGTCGCGTCGGCGTCGAGCCACACGATGTCGGGCAGCGGCTCGCCCTCGCCGCGGCGCACGGGGCGCCCGTCGAAGAAGCGACCGCGGCGGAAGGTCGGGTGCTCCTTGCGGAGCCGCACGACGGACGCGGTGAACTCCACGAGAGGCTGGTCGGCCTGGTCCCAGTGCACCCAGCTGATCTCGTTGTCCTGCGCGTAGGTGTTGTTGTTGCCCTGCTGGGTGCGGCCGAGCTCGTCGCCGTGCAGGATCATCGGCACGCCCTGCGACAGGATCATCGTCGCGAGCATGTTGCGCTGCTGGCGGCCGCGGAGCGTGAGGACCGTCGGGTCGTCCGTCGGCCCCTCCACGCCCATGTTCCAGGAGCGGTTGTGGCTCTCGCCGTCCTTGTTGTCCTCGCCGTTGGCCTCGTTGTGCTTCTCGTTGTACGAGACGAGGTCGGCGATGGTGAAGCCGTCGTGCGCGGTGATGAAGTTGATCGACGCGACCGGCCGGCGCCCGGAGTGCTCGTAGAGGTCGGCGGATCCCGTGATGCGGGCCGCGAACTCGCCGAGTGAGGAGGCCTCTCCGCGCCAGAAGTCGCGCACGGTGTCGCGGTACTTGCCGTTCCACTCGGTCCACTGCGGCGGGAAGTTGCCCACCTGGTAGCCGCCGGGGCCGACGTCCCAGGGCTCGGCGATGAGCTTGACCTGCGACACCACCGGATCCTGCTGCACGAGCTCGAAGAACGTGGCGAGCTTGTCGACGTCGTAGAACTCGCGCGCGAGCGCGGAGGCGAGGTCGAACCGGAACCCGTCGACGTGCATCTCGGTGACCCAGTAGCGCAGCGAGTCCATGATCAGCTGCAGCGCGTGCGGGTGGCGCACGTTGAGCGAGTTGCCCGTGCCGGTGTAGTCCATGTAGTACGTGGGGTCGTCCTCCATGAGCCGGTAGTAGGCCTGGTTGTCGATGCCCTTGAAGGAGAGGGTCGGCCCCAGGTGGTTGCCCTCGGCCGTGTGGTTGTAGACCACGTCGAGGATGACCTCGATGCCGGCGGAGTGCAGCGCCCGCACCATGGACTTGAACTCCTGCACCTGCTGGCCGAGCTCGCCCGTGGACGAGTAGGCGTTGTGCGGCGCGAAGAACCCGATGGTGTTGTAGCCCCAGTAGTTGCGGAGGCCCTTCTCGAGCAGCGTGTTGTCCTGCACGAACTGGTGCACGGGCATGAGCTCGATCGCGGTCACGCCCAGCTTCTGCAGGTGGTCGATGACGGCGGGGTGGGCGATGCCGGCGTACGTGCCGCGCAGCTCCTCGGGGATCCGCGGGTTGAGCTGCGTGAGCCCCTTGACATGCGCCTCGTACACGACCGTCTCGCTGTACGGCGTGCGGGGGAGGCGGTCGCCGTCCCAGTCGAAGAACGGGTTGACCACGACGCCGAGCATCATGTGCGGGCCGGAGTCCTCGTCGTTGCGGCTGGACGGGTCGCCGAACTCGTACGCGAACAGCGAGGGGTGCCAGTCGAACTCGCCGCATGTGGCCTTGGCGTAGGGATCCAGCAGCAGCTTCGCGGGGTTCGACCGGTGGCCGTTCTCGGGCTCGTACGGCCCGGTGACGCGGTACCCGTAGCGCTGCCCCGGCTGCACGTGGGGGAGGTAGCAGTGCCAGACGTGCGCGTCGACCTCCGTCACGTCCACGCGGGTCTCCGTGCCGTCCTCCTCGATGAGGCACAGCTGCACCTGCTCCGCGACCTCGCTGAAGAGCGCGAAGTTCGTGCCGCTCCCGTCGAAGGTCGCGCCGAGCGGGTAGGGGTTTCCGGGCCAGGTCTTCAAGCGGTCCTCCAGTTGGGTCGACTCGTCCGCCGACGGCGCGCGGGAGTGCGTGCGCGGGGTCCGTCGGGGGCGGGGCAGGCGGTGGATCCGCGTGGGCCGCAACGGCAGGAGGCCGGATGCGACGCAGCGACGCACCAGGGGCGAGGGTACCGCGAGGACCCGGATCGGCCCGCATCCTCCGGGCGTCGCGGGGTACGGTGGGCGCATGACCAACCTCGTCGCACAGCTCGCAGAGAACGTGAAGAACGCCGGAGTGGGGACGGTCTACGGCGACCCCCTCGACATCGACGGCTCGACCATCGTCCCCGTGGCGTTCGCCTGGTACGGATTCGGCGGGGGCAGCGACCTCCCCGACTCCGACGGCAACGTGGCGGGCGGCGGCGGCGGTGGCGGAGCGACCTGGCCCATCGGCGCGTACGTCGCCACCGACGGCGAGGTGCGCTTCCAGCCCAACGTCATCGCCCTGCTCGTGGCGGCCACGCCGGTGATCTGGATCTCCGGCAAGGTCCTCGTCAAGCTCATCAAGACGATCAAGTAGCCCACCTCGCACGACCTGCGCGGAGCGCGGGTGCCCTCGGGCACCCGCGCTCCCGTGCGTCCGGAGCCGTGTCGTGCAGGTCGTCCCGGGCGCGTCGGCCGCGCGCTATGCTCGCCGGTGAACACGGGAGTCCGGTGAGCCGGGCTGAGAGGAAGATCCCCAATCTTCGACCGTAAGAACCTGATCTGGATCATGCCAGCGCAGGGAGGTTTCCTTTCTCGACCCGTGCCCTCTTCACCCATCACCGAAGGGCACGACCAATGACCGCATCACCCTCGTCCACGGCATCCGCCGTCCCCGCCGACACCGGCGCCCGGGGACCCCGCTCGGGCCTCCGCTCCCGCTGGCGGGTCATCGACATCGTCGTCGCCAGCGTCCTCGGCGTCGCGTCCGGCCTCGTCTTCGTCATCTGGAACACGGCTTCGGTCCCGATCGGCGGCTTCTTCGAGCCGTTGCTCCCCGGCCTCCAGGCCCTCGCGGGCGGCGGCTGGCTGTTCGCCGGCGTCCTCACCGGCATCGTGATCCGCAAGCCAGGCGCAGCGCTCTACGGGGAGCTCCTGGCCGCGTTCGTGTCGATGCTGGTCGGCAACGTGTGGGGCGTCGGGACGCTGCTCTCCGGCCTCACCCAGGGCCTCGGCGCGGAGCTCGTGCTCCTCGTCTTCCTCTACGCGAACTGGCGCGCGTACGTCGCCGTCCTCGCGGGCATGGGCGCGGGGCTCGGCATGGCCGTCACGGACCTCATCACCTACTACCCGGGATCCACGCCGCTGTTCGCCACGATCTACACGGTCGCGGCGCTCGTCTCGGGCGCGGTCATCGCCGGGCTGCTCTCGTGGATCGTCGCCCGGGCGCTCGCCCGCACCGGCGCGCTCTCGCGCTTCGCCTCGGGCCGCGACACCGCGGCCCGCGTCTGACCGTGCGGTGGCCTGGCCGTCGCCCGGCGTCCGTCGGCCCGATCCG
>NZ_QWGT01000094.1 GCF_003576405.1 Clavibacter lycopersici | reverse complement strand
CGCGCCCGGATCGCCCGGGCGGCGGCGGCCCCGCGCTCGGCGGAACGGCAGGCCAGCAGCACACGGGCGCCCGCGTCGGCGAGCTGCACCGACGTCCAGAACCCGATGCCGCCGTTCGCGCCCGTGACGAGGATCGTCCGTCCGGCGAGGTCGGGCAGGCGCGGCGCCGCGCTCACGAGAGGGTGCCCACGCGGGTCACGCGCACGACCGCCTCGCCGGCCTCGTTCGACGCGTCGAGGTCGACGGTCGCCTCGATCCCCCAGTCGTGGTCGCCCTCGGGGTCGTGCAGCGCCTGCCGCACGGTCCACTCCGTCGAGCCCTCGGTGATGGTGACGAGCGCCTGGCTGCGGGCGTCGCCGTCGGTGAGGATCCGGTCGTACTCGCCGAAGTAGCCGTCGAGCGCGTCGCCCCACGCGTCGGCGTCGAAGCCGGCCGCCTGATCCAGCTCGCCCAGCGCCTGCAGGTCCTCGCGCGCCGCGAGCTGCACGCGGCGGAACATCTCGTTGCGCACCAGGATCCGGAACGCGCGCGTGTTCGACGTGAGCAGCTTCGGCGCGGGCGGCAGCACGGGCGCGTCGCCGGGCGCGGCCGTGGGGTGCGACAGCTCCTCCCACTCGTCGAGGAGGCTCGAGTCGACCTGGCGCACCAGCTCGCCGAGCCACTCGATGACGTCGAGCAGCTCCTCGGTCTTCGCCTCGTCGGGGATGGTCTGCCGCAGCGCCCGGAACGCGTCGGAGAGGTAGCGGAGCACGAGGCCCTCGGAGCGCATGAGGCCGTAGAAGGAGATCAGCTCGCTGAAGCTCATCGCGCGCTCGTACATGTCGCGGACGACCGACTTGGGGCTCAGCGCGAAGTCGCCGATCCACGGCTGGCTCGCCGCGTAGGTCGTGAACGACTGGTCGAGCAGCTCCTCGAGCGGCTTCGGGTGGGTGATCGTCTCCAGCAGCTCCATGCGCTGGTCGTACTCGATGCCCTCCGCCTTCATCGCCTGCACGGCCTCGCCGCGGGCCTTGAACTGCTGCTGCGAGAGGATCGGCCGCGGGTCGTCGAGGGTCGCCTCCACCACGCTCACCATGTCGAGCGCGTACGTGGGCGACTCCCGGTCGAGGATCTCGAACACGGCGACCGCGAACGGCGACAGCGGCTGGTTGAGCGCGAAGTCCGCCTGCAGGTCGACCGTCAGCGTGATGCGCGTGGGCCCGCCGTCGGGGTCCGCCACCTGCTCGACGATGCCCGCCGTCCGCAGCGTGCGGTAGATGGCGAGGGCCCGGCGCGCGAGCGCGAGCTGCCGGATGCGGGGCTCGTGGTTGTCCTCGACGAGCGCCCGCATGTTGGCGAACACGTCGCCACCGCGCGCGATGACGTTGAGCATCATCGCGTGGCTGACCTGCATGCTCGACGTCAGCCGCTCGGGCTCCGCGTCGATGAGCTTCCGGAAGCTCGGCTCGCCCCAGGAGACGAAGCCCTCGGGCGCCTTCTTGCGCACGAGCTTGCGGCGCTTCTTCACGTCGTCGCCCGCGCGCTCGAGCATCTTGATGTTCTCGGTCTCGTGCTCGGGCGCCTGAGCGACCACGGTCCCCGCGGTGTCGTACCCGGCGCGGCCGGCGCGCCCGGCGATCTGGTGGAACTCGCGCGCGTTGAGCTGCCGCATGCGCGTGCCGTCGTACTTGGTGAGGCCCGTGAACAGCACCGTGCGGATGGGGACGTTGATCCCGACGCCCAGGGTGTCGGTGCCGCAGATCACCCGGAGCAGGCCCTGCTGCGCGAGCTGCTCGACGAGCCTGCGGTACTTCGGCAGCATGCCGGCGTGGTGCACGCCGATCCCCGAGCGCACGAGCCGCGACAGCGTCTTCCCGAACGCGGTGCTGAAGCGGAAGCCGCCGATGAGCTCCGCGATCTCGTCCCGCTGCTCGCGCGAGACGATCTTGATGCTGGAGAGCGCCTGCGCCCGCTCGAGGGCAGCGGCCTGCGCGAAGTGCACGATGTAGACGGGCGCCTGCTTGGTGTCGAGCAGCTCCTCGACGGTCTCCTGCACGGGCGTCACGGCGTAGTGGAAGAAGAGCGGGACCGGGCGCTCGATCCCCGTGATGCGCGCGGTCGGCCGCCCCGTGCGCCGGGTGAGGTCGTCCGCGAGGTCGGTCACGTCGCCGAGCGTCGCCGACATGAGCACGAACTGCGCGTGCGGCAGGAGCAGGAGCGGCACCTGCCAGGCCCAGCCGCGCTGCGGATCCGCGTAGAAGTGGAACTCGTCCATCACCACCTGGTCGACGGGGGTGTCGGCGCCGCCGCGCAGCGACCGGTTGGCGAGGATCTCGGCCGTGCAGCAGATGATCGGCGCGTCGGGGTTCACCGAGGAGTCGCCCGTGACCATGCCCACCTGCGCGGCGCCGAACAGCTCGACGAGCGCGAAGAACTTCTCCGAGACGAGCGCCTTGATGGGCGCCGTGTAGTACGAGCGACGGCCGCGGGCGAGCGCCGCGAAGTGCGCCGCCACCGCGACGAGCGACTTCCCGGTGCCGGTCGGGGTCGAGAGGATGAGGTTCGCGCCCGACGCGATCTCCAGCGCCGCCTCGTCCTGCGCCGGGTACAGCTCGATCCCCCGCGCGACGGCCCAGTCGGCGAACGCGTCGTAGATGGCGTCGTCGGTCGCCCCGTCCACGGCCAGCCGGGCCGCCTCCTCGGTGAGCGTGGGGGCGAGGGCGGTGTCCGACATGATGCGTCCATCCTCCCCCACGCGCCCCGCCGCGGAGTTCTCCACAGGCGGCAGGGCGCGCCGGGCGCCAGCGCGTACGGTGCCCGGATGCCGTCCCTCCCGCTCGACCCGCTCCACGATCGCGCCCCGCTCGACCCCGCCTCCGCGCCGTCCGCCGAGGCGCAGGGGACCACCCCGGATCACGGGGCGCACGGCGCCGACACCGCCGTCGGAGCCAGGGCCCCGGAGGGCGTCCCCGCCGACCCGGAGGCGGAGCGGGCTCGATGGCGCGACCGCCGCACCGGGGTCATCGCCCTCGTCGTCGTCACGATCGCGCTCTGGGCGGTCATCGCCGCCGCGGTCGGCTTCGCGACCACGATGTAGCGCGGAGCCGCGGGCGATCCCGGTGCCCCGCCGCAGCCCGGGACGGGCCCCATGCCCGGGTATCATCTCCTGTGCCCTCCGACGCCCTGCCCGACGACCCCGCCCGCCCCGCGGATCCCGTCACCCCCACGCCCGACACCGTCCCCGCCGCTGCGTCCGAGCCGGCCGCCTCGCCCGACGCCGCACCCGTAGCGCCCGAGCCCGCCATCGATCCCGCCGACCTCGCCGTCGCGCTCCGCGTCCTCGGGTCGCTCGCCGACATCGACGAGGACCACCCGGACTTCGTCGCCGTCCGCCGCGCCACCGCCTCCATGTTCAAGGAGGTGAAGAAGGCCCGCCGGCTCGAGAAGCGCGAGGCCGTCGCCAGCGCCGACCGCGCCGTCGTCGCCGCCACCGCGACGGGGGCGCCCGATCGCATCGACGACGAGACCCGCGGCATCCCGCTGGCGATCACGACCGCCAAGCCGACCGCGGGCACGCTCATCCGCTCGCGCCCCTGCTACATCTGCAAGCAGCACTACACGCAGGTGGACGCGTTCTACCACCAGCTCTGCCCGGACTGCGCGCTCCTCAACCACGCGAAGCGCGAGGCCCGCACCGACCTCACCGGCAAGCGGGCGCTGCTCACGGGCGGCCGCGCCAAGATCGGCATGCACATCGCGCTGCGCCTCCTCCGCGACGGCGCGCACACCACCATCACCACGCGCTTCCCGCGCGACGCCGTCCGCCGGTTCGCCGGCCTGCCGGACGCGCACGAGTGGGTGCACCGCCTGCGCATCGTGGGCCTCGACCTCCGCGACCCGGCGCAGGTCATCGGGCTCACGGACGCGGTGGCGGCCGCAGGTCCCCTCGACATCCTCATCAACAACGCCGCGCAGACCGTGCGCCGCTCCCCCGGCTCGTACGCGCCGCTGTCGGAGGCCGAGGCCGCGCCGCTGCCGGACGGCGACCTCCCCGAGCTGCTGACGTTCGGCCACACGGCCGACGCGCACCCGGCGGCCCTCGCCGCGTCCGTCGCCGCGCACCCCATCCTCTCCACCGCGACGGGGATCACGGCCGCCGAGGTCACCGAGCTCGCCATGACGGCAGGGTCCTCCTCGCTCGCGCGCCTCGCCGCCGGCACCGCGATCGACGCGGGCGGCCTCGTGCCCGACCTGCATGACGCGAACAGCTGGACCCAGGTGGTGCACGAGGTGGATCCGCTCGAGATGCTCGAGGTCCAGCTCGCCAACGTCACGGCGCCGTTCCTGCTCGTCAGCCGCCTGCGGCCCGCGATGGCGGCGTCGGAGGCGCGCCGCAAGTACGTCGTCAACGTCAGCGCCATGGAGGGCCAGTTCGCCCGCGCCTACAAGGGCCCGGGCCACCCGCACACCAACATGGCGAAGGCCGCGCTCAACATGATGACCCGCACGGCGGCACGCGAGATGCGCGAGACCGACGGCATCCTCATGACGAGCGTCGACACCGGCTGGATCACCGACGAGCGCCCGCACCCCACGAAGGTGCGCCTCGCCGAGGAGGGCTTCCACGCCCCGCTCGACCTCGTGGACGGCGCAGCTCGCGTCTACGACCCCATCGTCATGGGCGAGGCCGGCGAGGACATCTCGGGAGTCTTCCTGAAGGACTACCGCGTCGCCGAGTGGTGACGCCCCGCTCCACCTGACACGACGAGAGGCCCGGACCCGCATCGCGGTGTCCGGGCCTCTCGTCGTGGGAGCGGCTACTCGACGGCGTCGAGGTCCGTCTCGAGCAGCGCCGCCAGCTCGTCGAGCGCGGCGTCCGCGCCGTCGCCCTCGGCGGTGAGCACGACCTCGTCGCCGTTCGCGGCGCCGAGGCTCATGAGCGACAGGATGCTGGTCGCGTCGAGCGGCGTGCCGCCCGGCTTGCTGATCTTCACGGGCACGCTCTGCCGGCGCACGGCCTCGATGAAGAGGGATGCGGGACGGGCGTGCAGGCCCACGCGGCTGCCGATGGTGGCGGTGCGCTCGGTCATGGTCGTTCTCCTTCTGGTGGTGCGGATGTGACGGGCGGGATCGGGCGGGGACGGGATCAGGCCGCGACGGGGACGCCCTGGTCGACGGACGCCGTGGCCGCCGCCTCGGGGCGCTTCGTCGTGAAGCGCTTGAGGAGCACCACGAGGAACGCGGAGATGACCGCGCCGACCGCGACCGACGCGAGGAACCCGAGGAACGTGCCGTTCATGGCGAAGAGTACGAAGACGCCGCCGTGCGGGGCCTGCGAGACGACGCCGAGCCCCATCACCATGGCGCCGGTGACGGCTCCGCCGACGATGCTCGCGGGGATGACGCGCAGCGGGTCGACCGCGGCGAACGGGATGGCGCCCTCGGAGATGAACGCGGCGCCGAGGAGCCAGGCGGCCTTGCCGTTCTCGCGCTCGGCCGGGCTGAACAGGCGGCGGTCGATCACGGTGGAGGCGAGCGCCAGGGCGAGCGGCGGGACCATCCCGGCTGCCATGACCGCGGCCATGATCTCCCACGGGGTCTGGTCGGTGATGGATCCGGCGCCGAGGCCGGCGACCGCGAACGAGTAGGCGACCTTGTTGATGGGGCCGCCGAGGTCGATGCACATCATGACGCCGAGGATGACGCCGAGCAGGATCGCCGACGCGCCCGTGAGTCCCGAGAGGAAGTCGTTGAGGCCGCGCGTGAGCGCCGCGATCGGGCCCCCGAGCACCATGACCATGAGGCCGGAGGCGACGATGGAGGCGAGCAGCGGGATGATCACGACGGGCATGAGGCCCCGCAGCCAGCGCGGCACGTCGATGCGGCCGATCGCGTAGGCGATGCCGCCCGCGAGCAGGCCGCCCACCAGGCCGCCGAGGAAGCCGGCGCCCATGATGACGGAGATGGATCCGGCGACGAACCCGGGCGCGATGCCCGGCCGGTCGGCGATGGCGTACGCGATGTAGCCGGCCAGCGCGGGCACGAGGAACGCCATCGACGCGTTCCCGATCACGAACGCGACGGCGCCGAGGTACTGGCCGAGGCCGCCGTCGGGCAGGTTCGCGAGCGAGTTCTGCAGCACCACGTCCGAGGCCGTCTCGGTGATCCGGTACCCGCCGAGGAGGAAGCCGAGCGCGATGAGGAGGCCGCCGCCCGCGACGAACGGGATCATGTAGCTGACGCCCGTGAGCAGCCAGCGCTTGAGGCGCGCGCCCACCGACTGGGACGACTGCGGGGAGGCCTGCTCGGATCCGGCGGCCGCGGAAGCACCGCCAGGGACGCGCGGGGCGTTCGGGTCCTCCGCTGCCGCGACGGCCTCCGCGACCATCTGGTCGGGCTGGTCGATGCCGCGCTTGACGGGCGACTGGATCACGGGCTTGCCGGCGAAGCGGGCGCGGTCGCGCACGTCCACGTCGACCGCGAAGATGACGGCCGTGGCCCGGGCGATGATCGCGGGGTCCACGGGCGTGACCGAGGAGGATCCCTGCGTCTCGACGTGCAGCTCGACGCCGGCGCGCTTCGCGGCGGCGACGAGCGAGTCGGCCGCCATGTAGGTGTGCGCGATGCCGGTGGGGCACGCGGTGACGGCGATGAGCACGGGCGCATCGGCGGCAGGAGCGGCAGCGGCCGGGGTGGACGCCGACGCCGCGGGAGCGGATGCGGCGGGAGCGCCCGTCGAGGAGGCGGGCTCGTCCACGAGCGCGCCCTCCACGAGCGAGACGACCTGGTCCTCGTCGGTGGCGGTGCGCAGCGCCTCCACGAACTCGGGCTTGATGAGCGACCGGGCGAGCCGCGACAGCAGCACGAGGTGCTCCTGGTCGGCGCCGTCGGGCGCGGCGATGAAGAAGACGAGGTCGGCGGGGCCGTCCGGCGCGCCGAAGTCGACGGCGGGCCTCGGCCGCGCCATGACGAGCGTGGCCTCCGTCACCGCGGCGGAGCGGCAGTGCGGGATCGCGAGCCCGCCGCCCATGCCGGTGTCGGTCTTCGACTCGCGCTCCCACGCGTCGGCGAAGAGGGCGTCGGCGTCGGTGGCGCGGCCCTCGGCGACGACGCGCTCGGCCAGCGTGCGGACGGCGTGCTCGCGGTCGGCGCCGAGGTCGGCGTCGAGGAGCACGAGGCGGTTCGTGATGAGCGATGGCATGTTCTTCTCCAGGTGGGGCGGGTCAGCGATCGGCGGCGATCGGGAGGAGCGGCCGGACGGTGACGCTGTCCGGTCGTGTCTGGTCGGGGGACGGCATGGTGCTGCCGGGCAGGGACGCGGCGGCGGATCCGTGGGCGACGGCCTGCGCCAGCCGCCCCTCGGGTCCGGCACCGCGGTGGTCGGCGAGCAGGTAGCCCGCGAGCGACGAGTCGCCCGCGCCCACGGTGCTCACCGGCACGATCGGGGGCATGGTGGCGAGCCACCCGCCCTCCGCCGTGGTGAGGACGGCCCCCCGCGCGCCGAGGGTCGCGAGGACCGCCCTGCAGCCGCGGGAGACGAGGGAGCGGGATGCGTCGTGGGCGAGCCGGGGGTCCGCCTCCAGCGCATCCGGGTCGGGGAGGCCGACGAGCTCGGCGAGCTCCTCGGCGTTGGGCTTGACGAGGTCGACGACCGCGTCGGACGCCACGAGCGCGGACATGGGCGCGCCCGAGGAGTCGACGGCGATGCGCGGGGCGGCGTCGCCGAGCTCGGCGCGCACGGCCTGCACCACGCGGGCGTGGAAGTCGTCGTCGAGGCCGGGCGGCAGGGATCCCGCGAGCACGAGCCAGGTCGCGCGGCGCGCGTGCCGGATGACGAGCGCGACGAGCGCGTCCGCCTCGGCCGCTGACAGGACGGGACCCGGCTCGTTGACCTTGGTGGTCGTCCCGTCGGGCTCCGTGAGCGTCACGTTCTGGCGCACGCGACCCTGGATGTCGAGGTGGTCGAGCGGGATCCGCTCCGCGGCCAGCGCCACGAGCATCGGGTCGTCGAGGCGTCCGGGCAGGAGCGCGACGGTGTCGAGGCCGGAGGCGATCAGCGCGCGCGACACGTTGACGCCCTTGCCGCCCGGCTGCTCGGCGACGCCGCGGGCGCGCTGGACGGCGCCGCGCGCGAGGGCGCCCGCGAGGTCGATGGTGCGGTCGAGGCTCGGGTTGGCGGTGAGGGTGAGGATCACGCGACCATCACCTCCACCTCGGCGGCGGCCAGCGCGTCGGCCAGCGGGCCGTCGGGCGCGACGTCCGTCACGAGCGTGTCGAGGTCGTCGAGGGCGGCGAAGCCGACGAGCGCCTCCTCCCCCGCCTTCGACGCGTCGACGAGCGCCACGGCGCGTCGGGATCCTCGGGTCAACGCGGTCTTCACGGCCGCCTCCTCCTCGTCGGGTGTGCTGAGGCCGAACTCGGCGTGGATCCCGTTGGCGCCGATGAAGGCGATGTCGGGACGCAGGCGCGCGAGCTGGCCGAGGGTCGCGGGGCCGACGGCCGCGCTCGTGATGCCGCGGACGCGTCCGCCGAGCAGCTGCACCTCCACGGCCGGGTTCCGGGTGACGGTCTGCGCGACCGCCATCGAGTGGGTGACCACGACGAGCGTCCGGCCGGCGACGTCGGGCCGCCAGGCGGCGACGCGCTCGGCGACGAGGCCCGTCGTGGTGCCGGCGTCGAGGGCGATGGATCCCTGGAAGCTCGGGGGCACGAGGCGCATGGCCGCGTCGGCGATGCGCTCCTTGGCGGCCGTGTTGCGGGAGCTGCGCGCGTCGAGGCTCTCCTCGGCGCGTGTGGAGTGGTCGGCGCGGACGGCGCCGCCGTGCACGCGACGCAGCACGCCGCGGCTCTCGAGCTGGGCGAGGTCCCGGCGCACGGTCTCGGTCGTCACGTTGAAGTCGCGGGCCAGGCCCACGACCGCCACGCGGCCGGTGCGCTCGAGGAGGGCGACCACCCTGTCCTGGCGCTCTTCGGCGTACATGGGCGGTCTCCTTCGACTCCGTGGGGCAGATGCGCCTCGCGTCCTCGCACTGTAGTCCGCATCCGCAGGAGAAGCAACACGAACCCACACGAAGCCACATGAAGCCAGACGCGGGCGTCCCGCCCGCGCGCTCGGGGTCAGCGCCCGAGCGCCGCCTCCTCCTCGCGGAGCACGTCCGCGAGGACGCCCGCCTCCCACGCGAGCCCGGCCGCGTTGGGATGCAGCGGCACGGATCCGGCGCTCCCGCCGAGACCGGCGACGTACGGATCGCCCGCATCGCCCGCGCACGCGCCGCGTTCCGCGGTCGGCGTCTCCTGGTCCACGAAGCGCGCGCCCGCGTCGGCTGCCGCCCGGGCGATCGCGGCGTCGAGCTCGCGCTGGATCCCCGCGAGCCACGCCGCGTCCCGGTCGGCGAGGAGCACCTGGCCGTTGACCTCGGACGACGCGGTCGCCCGCAGACAGCCCTCCGCCGGCAGCGCGTCGGGGTCGCCGAGCACGGTGAGGTAGCCGAGCGCCACGATGCGCGCATCGGGCGCAGCGGAGCGGATCCGCGCGAAGGCCTCGCCGAGACGCGTCGCGACCTCCCCGTCGATGCGCGCGCGGACGGCGTCGGTGCCGCCTGCGGGGGCGAGGGCGTCCACGCACGTCGCGGGCCCAGCCGCGACGGGGCCGTCCGGATCCCGCGCGAGGCATCCGCCGACGAGGGCCGGGAACCCGAGGTCGTTGCCCCCGAGGCGCACGAGGACGACGTCGGCCCCGTCCGCGAGGGCGTCCAGCTGCGCGGGCACGGTCTGCCCGCCGCGCTCCACCGGGGCGGCGAGGTCCGCGGTCGTGGCGCCGTCGCAGGCCGCGTCGAC
>NZ_QWGT01000093.1 GCF_003576405.1 Clavibacter lycopersici | reverse complement strand
TCGAGGAGCGCGCCCGTGCGCGCCAGCTCGGCGGCAGCGTCCTCGTCGAGCGTCGGCAGGGCGCCGCGGGTGAGCGTCACGTCGCCGGGCGCCGGCGCGGTGGATCCCGTCTCGAGCGCCAGCCCCGCCGCGATCCACGCGGGCAGCGCTCCGTCGAGGATCCGCACGTCCGCGATCCCCGCGTCGCGCAGCAGCCACCACGCGCGCGCGGCCGCCGTGTTGCCGCCGCCGTCGTGCACGACCACGGTGTCGCCCTGCCGGATCCCCCAGCCGCGCGCCGCCCGTTCGAGGTCGGCGGTCGCGGGCAGCGGGTGCCTGCCGTCCTCGGGCGCGCCGTGGCCGGCGAGCTCGGTGTCGAGGTCCGCGTACACGGCGCCCGGGATGTGCCCGGCCTCGTGCAGCGGCCGGCCGGGAGGGCCGCCGAGCGACCAGCGCACGTCGATCACGCGCACGTCGTCGCGCGTGCGCAGGGCGTGGTCGAGCTCGGCGGACGTGATGAGGATCTCCATCCGCCCATGCTCGCAGGCCGGGCGCCGCGCGCGATCAGCCCAGCGGCTTCTCGAAGCAGACCGAGTTCGTGACCGGGATGTACGGCGGGTACACGTCGATCGGCAGCCACCCCGCGGTCGCGTACAGCTGGATGGCGTCGGGCTGCCGGTCACCCGTCTGCAGGATCAGCCGTCGAGCGCCGCGCTCCTGCGCCACGCGCTCCAGCTCCGCCATGAGCACGCGCGCGAGGCCCGTGCCGCGGTGCGTCGGATCCACGACGACCTTCTTCAGCTCGAGCTCGTCGCGGAGGTGCCGGATGACGCCGTGCGCGGCGGCGTCCCGGTCGTCGTCCTCGGGCACGAGCAGCACGACGGCCTCGACGTCGGCCGGGTCGAACGCGAACGCCACCGCGGCCTTCGCGGGCCAGTCGGGGTCGTCGTCGTGCCGGCCCTCGTACCGCACGTCCATCTCGGCCTCCATGGCCGCGCGGATCCGCGCGCCCCGCGGGTCGTCCCAGCCGACCACCTCGGTGCGGTAGACCCGCCCGTCCCGCGCGACGTGCCGCGTCCCGGTCTGCTGCTCGGTCATGCTCCCTCTTCCTGTCCGTCCCGACCGCCGACGGCGCGGGCATGACGACGCCCGCACCGGCATCCGGGTGGATGCGCGGCGCGGGCGGCGTCGGTGGTGCGGTGCCGCGGTCTCCCGCGGCGGGTGGTGCGGTCCTACTTGGCGCCGACGGTGGCCGACGCGTTCGACTCGTACGACGTGTTGGTCGACTCGAAGAAGTTGACGAGCTGCAGCGTGTCGTTCGCCGTGGCCATCCACTTCGCCGGGTTCGAGACCTTGTACTCGGCCTCGAAGCCGAGCTCCTCGAGGCGGCGGTCGGCCAGGTACTTCACGTACTGGTTGATGTAGTTCGCGTTGAGCCCGAGGATGCCGTTCGGCAGGAGGTCGCGGTTGTACTGCTCCTCCATCTCGACGGCGTCGAGGATCATCTGCTTGATCTCGGCGGCGAACTCCTCGGTCTGCAGGTCGGGGTTCTCCTCGAGCACCGTGAGGATGAGGTTGATCCCGAACTTGAGGTGCAGCGACTCGTCGCGGACGATCCAGTCCATGAGCGAGCCGAAGTTGCGCAGCAGGTTCCGCTGGCGGAACGACAGCGACACCATGAAGCCCGAGTAGAACCAGATGCCCTCGAGGATCACGTTGTACGCGACGAGGTTCCGGACGAAGTCCTTCTTGCCCTCGGTGGTGGTGATGTCGAGGGTCTGCTCGGTCATGCGCTTGATGAACTTGACCTCGAACTCCTCCTTGCGGGCCATCGACGGGATGTCGACGTGGGAGTTGTACGCGGCCTCGCGGTCGATCGGGAACGTCTCCAGGACGTACTCGAACGACATGCAGTGGTTCGCCTCCTCCCACATCTGCTTCGCCAGGTAGAGGTGGCACTCCGGCGCGTTGATGTAGGGGTAGACGCCGAACGCGAGCGCCTTGTTCACGAGGAGCTCGTTCGGGTTGAAGTAGCTCATGAGGAACGTGATCGCGTGGCGCTCCTCGTCCGTCATCTTCTTGAAGTCCGCGATGTCCTCGCCGAGCTGGATCTCGTTGGGGAACCACGTGTTGGCGACGGCCTGGTCGTACAGGTCCATGGCCCACTGGTAGTTGACGGGCTTGAGGAGGAGGCCCTCCTGGATTCCCGTGCCGAGGATCTTCGACATTGGTGTCTCTTCTTCCGATTCGCTTCTAGCTCGTGGTTCGTGAGGGGGCGGGCCGCGCCGCGCTGGCTGCGCGGCCCGCTGCTGCGGTCCTGCCTACTGGCAGGAGTCGCACTGGAGCTCGTCCATGGGGTCCATGGGGACGACGTAGTCGCCGAACGTGTCGTCGTTCATCAGCGTGCACCTCCCACTCCGCCGAAGCCGAAGCCCTTGCGGGGCGCGGGAGCGGACTGCGGGGCCGGGGCCTCCGCGGTCGCGGTGGATGCGGGAGCGGCCTGGGCGGGGACGGCAGCGGGAGCGCCGCCGCCGAATCCGCCGAAGCCCTTGCGCTTGGTGCCGTCGGCGTCCTGCGACTTGTCGACCTTCACGGTCGACTGCTCGGCCGTGTGACGCGGCTTCATGTGCAGGTAGTACGTGGTCTTGACCCCGCGCTCCCAGCCGGCGAAGTAGATGTCCATCATGTCGCCGAGGTCGCGCGTCTCGAGGTACATGTTGCGGCTGATGGCCTGGTCGATCCACTTCTGCGCACGCGCCGCGACCTCGAGGAACGCGTACGGCGAGAGCTGGAAGCTCGTGCGGTACGTGGCCTTGACGTGATCCGGGATGGCGGCGATGTTCTGGATGTCGCCCTGGCTGCGCAGGATGGCCTCCCGCACGCTCTCCCAGATGCCGAGCTCCTGCAGGTCCTTCACCAGGTTCCGGTTGACCTCGAGGAACTTGCCCGAGGAGGTGGAGCGGCTGAAGATCTGCGAGAACTGCGGGTCGAGGCCGGGCGTGGTGCCGGCCACGAGGCCGATGGACGCGGTGGGCGCGATCGCCATGAGCGTCGCGTTGCGCATGCCGCCCTTGACCTTGGTGCGCAGCGCGTCCCAGTCGAGGCGCGTGGTGCGGTTGACCTTCACGGGCACGCCGCGGTCGGCCTCCATGAGCGCGATGGAGTCGAGCGGCACGAGGCCCTCCGACCAGCGCGAGCCCTCGAAGTTCGGGTACGCGCCGCGCTCCTGGGCGAGGTCGGCCGACTCGTCGATGGCCGCGTAGGAGACGTGCTCCATGATCTCGTCGATCAGGTCGTACGACTCCTCGGACTCGTAGGAGTAGCCGAGCTTCTCCACGATGTCGGTGAAGCCCATGACGCCGAGGCCCACCGCGCGGTTCTGCTGGTTGGAGAAGTCCGCCTCCTTCACGCTGGAGCGCGTGATGTCGATGAGGTTGTCGAGCTGCCGCACCGCGAGGCGCGCGCTCTGCTCGATCTTGGCGAAGTCGACCTTCCCGTCTGCGAAGTGCTGCGACAGGTTGATCGACGCCAGGTTGCAGACGGAGACGTTGTCCTCGTCCTGCGGCAGCGTGATCTCGGTGCAGAGGTTCGAGAGGTGGATCGTGCCCGTGTTGTTGTTCAGGGCGCGGTTGTTGATCGTGTCCTTCCAGGTCAGCCACGGGTGGCTGGTGGTCTGGAGCGAGATGAGGATCGACTTGAACTGCTCGCGCGCCTTGATGCGCTTGAACATCCGGATGCGACCGGCCTCGGCCTCGCCGACGTAGAACGCGTAGCGCTCGGAGAAGGCCTTGCCGTACAGCTCGTTGAGGTCGGAGACCTCCAGCGGGTCGAAGAGGTACCAGTCGTCGTCGTTCTGGACGCGCTTCATGAACTCGTCGCTGATCCACACGGCCGTGTTGGCGGTGCGGGTGCGGCGGTACGGGTCGCCCGAGTTCTGGCGCAGGTCGAGGAACTCGGGGAAGTCGAGGTGCCAGTTCTCCATGTAGAAGCACAGGGCGCCGAACTTCTTGCCGCCGCGGCTGACCGCGCGGAGCACCGAGTCGATGGTGTGCATGAACGGGATCGGGCCCGTGGAGGTGGTGTTGTTCGAGCGGATGGGCGAGCCCTGCGCGCGCAGCTTGGAGACGGAGAGGCCGATGCCGCCCGTGCCCTTGGTGAGCCACATGACGTCGCGCGTGGTCTTCGCGATGTGCTCGATGTCGTCCTGCATCTCCATGACGAAGCAGTTCGCGAGCTGCGGGTAGATGGTGCCCGCGTTGACGAGGGTGGAGCCGGCCGCGAGGTACTCGAGCTTCGACATCTTCTCGTAGAAGGCGATGGCCGTCTCGGTCGGGTTCTGCTCGTTGAGCGTGAGGCCCATCGCGATGCGCATCCAGAAGTACTGGGGCACCTCGAGGGCGTCGCCGTTGCGGCCCTTGATGCCGTAGCGGTTGTTCAGCGTGACGACGCCGATGTACTTGAGCAGCTCGTCGTGCGCGGGCTCGAGGGCCTGGGCGAGGCGCTCCAGGTCGAACAGCTGCACGAGGCGGGAGTCGAGGAGCATCTCGTCGACGCCGCGCTGGATGTTGCGGGCGAAGTGCTCCGCGTGGAGGCGCTTGAGCTCCTCGGGCGACGAGTAGTCGCCGAGGACGCGCTTGTAGATGGTCTTGAGGAGGAGACGCGCGGCGACGGTGTCGAACGCCGGGTCGTCCTTCACGTTCTGGAGCGCGACCTGGATGACGGCCTCATCGAGCTGCTGCGTGGTGATCCCGTCGAAGAGGGTGATCTCCAGCTCCGACGCGATCTGCGTGACCCAGCCGATGTTCTCGTCGAGGCCCTGCGTCGCGTCCTCGATGGCCAGGTTGATGCGGTTCGCGTCGTACGGCTCCTTGCTGCCGTCCCTCTTGACTACGGTGATCGACACTCTGCATCTGCTCCTTGCGGTCTCGAGGCCCATGCCTCTGGGCGGGGCGGTATGCCCTGGTTCATAGAGCCGATGACGTACTGATTCCGGGCCGCTGAAACGGCAGCTCCGCAAACCAGCCATATAGTGGCTGTCGGCTGACAGCCACTATATGGCGGGTTGCGGAGATCGCCTAGCCACCACATCTAGTGGGCGTGTCATCCACAGAATGTGGACAAGTCCGCGGACTTGTGCACATGCCCCCACGTTACGGAGGGCCGCCGACATCGCTGTCCGGTGGCGCCCGGGGCTGCGGGATCGGGGCTCGCGACCAGTAGGACCCGACTCACCTCGGGACGCTCGGGAGCGTCCCGATGATCCGCGACGTGGACCGATTCATCGGCGCCCAGCTCGTGGCGCGCTTTCCGGCGGCATGCTCTCGCCGGCGCCCCTCCCGCACGTCGAGCGGCAGTGGACGACTAGCGCGGCGGGTCAACTGGTATCGCCCCGATGAGGGCGGGTCGGAGCGCTAAAAGGTACGTAGCCACGCTCAAGACCAAGAGAAGGGAGGCGCCCGCTGTCGCGGCACGCCTCCCCCATCTCAGGCAGTGCTAGACGGTGACGATGAACTGTCGACCGCAGTGCGCGCATCGCGCGCGCCCGGCGCTAAGCCGGGAGTAGGGTCCAAGCTTTCGCGCGCACCCCGGGCATGAGACGTAGATCAGTCCGTTGACGCGTCGCGTGGTCATGCGGCGGCCCTCAGTGCTTCGTCGGATCGACGAGCTTGTACGTCTGCCCCGACTTTGGAGTTGGCGGCAGGGGGTTTCCCCGCGTCGACGTCCGCTCCGTACCGGTGCGGCCCCCGCGGGAACCGATGATTTCGTACTGTCCGGAGCGCGGCGTGCGGTCTCCGGACGTCAGTGGCGACTTAGCCATGGGTGTTGCCCTATCGCGCAGAATCGGGCGTGAGCCGAAGGCGCTGGATTGCGCCCGACAATGTTAGGTTCTTCGAACTGGCCTACCAACCGGTTCTCGACCCCGTACTGCTCGGTTCACCCCGCGCATGCGGGGTCGTTCTGCATGTCCATCACTATATATGCGGTCAAACGGGCGCTCCCAACCCCATATGTAGTGGGCGTGTCGTCCACAGGTGTGGACAACTCCGCGGACTTGTCCACAGGTTCCACAGGCTACGGAGGGCCGCCGACATCGCTGTCCGGTAGCGCCCGGGGCTGCGGGCGGGGGCCTGCCTGGCGGTAGGATCTGACCCTCGTGAGCACGTACGGAAGCCTCCTCAAGACCCGCGGCGTGGGCCGGATCATCGCCGCCCAGCTCGTGGCGCGCTTCCCCGGCGGGATGCTCTCGCTGGCGTTCCTCATGCACGTCGAGCGGATCCACGAGTCGTACGGCGCGGCCGGCCTCGTGCTCGCGGCCACCAGCATCGGCCAGGCCGTCGCCGGTCCACTCACCAGCAGGTGGATGGGCGTCTGGGGCATGCGCCCGGTGCTCATCCTCACCTCCGTCGTGTGCACGGTCGCCGTGGTGGCGGTGGCCCTCGGCGATGAGGGCACGTCCGTCCCGGTGTTCATGGTGCTGGGGCTGGTCGCCGGGCTCGCGAACCCGCCCGTGCAGCCGGCCGTGCGCACCATCTACCCGAAGATGGTCAACTCCAAGCAGCTCACGCCCCTGTTCTCCCTCGACGCGTCCGCCCAGGAGATCATCTGGGTGCTCGGCCCCGTCATCGCCACGTTCCTCGCGATCCAGGTCGACACGAGCGCCGGGATCCTCGTCGCGGCGGCCTTCCTCGTCGGCGGCGGCGCGTGGTTCATCTCCTCCCCCGAGCTCGGCCGCGTGCGCATCCCGCGCAGCAAGCGCCGCTTCGGCGTGGTCCTCGGCCGCCCGCCGGTGCTCCTCAGCACCGTCGTCGGCTTCCTCCTCATCGCGGCCTGCGCGGCCATCGAGGCGGGCGTCGTCGCGGTGTTCGGGCACGGCGGCCCCGAGGCGGGCTTCGTGCTCGCGATCTTCGCGGTCGGCTCGCTCATCGGCGGCCTCGCCCTCGGCCACATCCCCATCAGCCCCTGGGCCATGGCCCGGCGCATGGCGATCATCCTCGTCGGCACCGCCGTCGCGGCCGTGTCGATGGACGTCGTCTGGCTCTCCGTGTTCCTGTTCCTCGCGGGCATCGGCATCGCGCCGGCGCTGGCCGTGCTGTTCGCCGTCGTCTCCTCGTCGGTCCGGTTCAGCGACACCGCGGAGGCCTACGGCTGGGTCGGCACCGGGCAGCTCATCGGCGCCGCGCTGGGCTCCGCCGCGGCCGGCTTCGTCATCGACGCGCAGGGGGCTCAGGGCGCGTTCGTCGTCGCGGCGGCGCTGCTCGCGGTCGGCGCGGTGATCGCCGTGGTCTTCCACCGGCACAGCCCGGACCTCCGCGGCCGCGACGCCGGCCCCATCCCGGACACGGAGCCCGTCCCGGTAATGACCTGACGGGCGCATCCGCATCCCGGGGTCTCGGCGCCCGCGGAAACTCGCGCGGCCGCGCTGGATAGTGTGAGGGCATGACCTCTCAGCAGACCCCTCTGACCACGCGCCGCCTGCGCGCCGGGATCGCCGGGCTGGGCCTCGTGCTCGGCCTCGCGCTCGCCGGGTGCAGCTCCCCGGCCGCCGACGACGCCGCGACGCCCACCCCGTCCGCCTCCGCGTCCACCGAGGCCGCGACCCCCACGCCCGACGCGACCACCGAGGGCGACGCCGGCTCCGGCGAGGCCGCAGCCCCCGGATCCCGCGAGGCCATCGCCGCGAAGACCCGCGACATCGCCTGCGGCCTCAAGGACAAGTCGACGCTCGAGGAGTCGGACGTCCAGGCGTTCCGCGACCTCGGCACCGAGATCTCCGCATCCACCGAGAGCGGCGCGGCCGCGGCCGGCCAGCAGATCACCGCCCTCGCCGACCAGATCGCGCCCGGCGTCGGCCAGCCGATCAGCGACGAGCTGAAGACGCAGATGTCGAGCGCCTGCGACTCCCTGCAGTAGCCCTCCCGCACGGACGACGGCCCCGGTCAGCATCGCTGAGCGGGGCCGTCGCACGTCCGGCGGGACTACCAGCGCGGGTGGACGACCGCGCGGAAGTAGCGGTCGTAGACGTCCGACACCTGGCGCTCGAAGACCTCGCCGAGCGCGGGCGCGTCGCCGGCGCGCGCGTTGGCCTGGGCCTGCTCCGCGTTGCGCGCGCCGGGGATCACCGTCGAGACGCCCGGGCGCTGCACGATCCAGGCGAGCGCGACCTGCGCGGGCGTCAGATCGGGCGCCGCCTCGTGCGCGGCGGCCGCGAACTCGCGGGCCGCGGCGACGCCATCGTCGTAGTCGACGCCCGAGAAGGTCTCGCCCACGTCGAACGCCGCGCCGCCGCGGTTGTAGTTGCGGTGGTCGGTCTCGGCGAAGGTCGTGTCCGCGGTGTAGCGGCCGCTGAGGAGGCCGGACGCGAGCGGCACGCGGGCGATGATCCCGACGCCGGCCTCCTGGGCGGCCGGCAGCACGCGGTCGAGCGGCTTGAGGCGGAACGCGTTGAGGATGATCTGCACGCTCGCGACGCCGGGGCGGGCGATCGCGAGGAGCGCCTCGTCCGTCGTCTCGACGCTCACGCCGTAGGACGCGATCGCGCCGTCGGCCACGAGCTCGTCGAGGGCGTCGTAGACGCGGTCGCTCGAGAACACGGGCGTAGGCGGGCAGTGCAGCTGGACGAGGTCGAGGGTGTCGACGCCGAGGTTCCGGCGCGAGCGGTCGGTCCACTCGCGGAAGCGGTCGAGCGTGAAGTTCGCGGGATCCTGCGCGTCGCGGCGACCCATCTTGGTCGCGACCGTGACGCCCGAGTCCGGGTGCGCCCGCAGCCAGGATCCGATGATCGTCTCGCTGCGGCCGTCGCCGTAGACGTCGGCAGTGTCGAAGAAGGTGATGCCCGCGTCGGCCGCGGCGTCGAGCACCGCGAGCGCGTCGTCCTCGGCCACGTCACCCCAGTCCCCGCCGAGCTGCCATGTCCCGAGTCCGATGACCGAGACGTTCCGATGGGTCCTGCCGAGGCTTCTCTGCTCCATGGGTCGAGCCTACGCGCGGCGGGCACCTGCCCCGGGTCGGCGGTCGCCGCTCAGGCGGGCCGCCGGCGCAGGGCGTGCACGGCGAGCGCCGCGATCACGGCCATGGGGCCGCCCGCGACGACGCCCGGCGCCAGGGTCACGAGCAGGGGCACGAGGTCGAGGAGCCAGCGCTGCCCGAGCGGGTCGCCGAAGCTCGAGTAGGGCATGGAGGTCGCGATCCCGGCGGCCAGCGCACGCAGGCCGATGCCCGCGGCGGGGAAGGCGACGGCGAGGATCCAGAGCACGGGGGCGAGCCAGGCCGCGACGATCGGGTGGTCGGTCGTCCGCGACCCGTCGGGCATCGCGTCCTCCTGCGGGCGCGGGTCCCCGGCGGGCGAGACCGGGCCCGGGGTGTCGGCGAACGCGGGCGGATCCGCCGGCGGAGTCGACCCCGACACGGCCCCGCGCTGGAACGCCCGGTCGAACCGCGGATCCACGCCGGACGGCTCGTCGTCCCCGTCCGACCTCCGCGTCATGCGGCTCAGGGTACGCCCGGGCGGGGCCCAGGATGCTTGGCGGACGCTCGTGCCCGTCATGGGCTGCTCATAGGGTCGCGCGCTGTGATCTCCTCATGGCCCCCACCGGGCCGCCCGAGACACGAAGGACCCGTCATGAACGAGACACCCCAGGAGCCCACCGGTCGTCCGGACGAGGCCCCCGTCGACGACACCCGCTCGACCGACCCCACCACGCCGACCGCACCCGAGACCGCGCGACCGGCCTGGCCGGCGCCCGCAGGTCCCGCCGCCGACGGCCCCGCGGCCCCGGCCGCGCCCGCTACGCCGGCCACCCCGCCCGCGCCCGCTGCGCCCGCCACCCCGGCCGCGCCCGCAGCATGGACCGCCCCGACCGACGCGCACGCCGCCGCGGGCCCCG
>NZ_QWGT01000092.1 GCF_003576405.1 Clavibacter lycopersici | reverse complement strand
CGCGCACCTCCGACGGCCTCCCCGCGCCCGCCGCGCTCGCGGCCCTGTTCGTCCTCGGCGACCCGGTCGACGCGGCCGACCTCCGCGCCGCCCTCCCGACGCTGGGCCTCGACGGCGCCGCACGCCTCGGCCTGATCGAGCTCGACGGCGACCGGGCCCGCCCGGCGGTCGACCTCCGCCCCTACGGCTTCATCGACGCGCACGGCGTCGGCGAGTGGTGGATCGCGTCCGACCTCGGCGAGCTCGCCACCGGCGGCGCGCTCGACGAGGACCACGTGCTCGGAGTCGGCGGCGCGTCCGCCACCCTCAGCGGGCTCATGATCTCCACCCCGGTCGCGAGCGCGCTCGACCTCGGGACCGGCTGCGGGATCCAGGCGCTGCACGCCTCCCGCCATGCCGACCGCGTCGTCGCGACCGACATCTCCGCGCGCGCCCTCGCCTTCGCTGCGCTGAACGCGGCCCTCAACGGGATCACGACCGTCGAGCTGCGGCTCGGCAGCCTGTTCGAGCCGGTCGCGGGGGAGCGGTTCGACCACATCGTGTCGAACCCGCCGTTCGTGATCACCCCGCGCGCGGAGGGCGTGCCGGCCTACGAGTACCGCGACGCGGGTCTCGTGGGCGACGCGCTGGTGGAGGGGGTCGTCTCCGACCTCGCCGACCACCTGACGCCCGGCGGCGTCGCGCAGCTCCTCGGCAACTGGGAGCACCGCGCGGGCGAGCCCGGCCTCGAGCGGGTCGCGGGCTGGCTCGACCGCGCGGCGGCGAACACGGGATCCGGCCTCGACGCCTGGATCGTCGAGCGCGAGGTGCAGGACGCCGCGCTGTACGCCGAGACGTGGATCCGCGACGGCGGCACCCGCGCCGGCACCCCCGAGTCCGAGGCGCTGCTCGACGCCTGGCTCGACGACTTCGCCGCCCGCGGGGTGGACGGCGTCGGCTTCGGCTACCTGACCCTCCGCCGCCCTGCCGCGGGCATGCCCACGCTCCGCCGCATCGAGCGCCTGCACGGCGGACTCGGCCACAACCCCACGGGCCTCGGCGACCACCTCCAGGCGTCGCTCGTCGCGCACGACGCCCTCGCCGTGATCGACGACCGCGCCCTCGCCGGGCTCGCGCTCGTGGTGGCCGGCGACGTCACGGAGGAGAGGCACTACTGGCCGGGCGCCGAGGATCCCACTGTCATGACGCTCCGCCAGGGCGCGGGCTTCGGCCGCGAGGTGCCGCTCGACACGGGGCTCGCCGCGCTCGTCGGCGCGTGCGACGGGGAGCTCGCGGTGGGCGCCATCGTCGACGCGGTCGCGCAGCTCACCGCGGTGGACGCGGGCGCCCTGCGCACCGAGCTGCTGCCGCGGATCCGTGCGCTCGTCGCCGACGGCTTCCTCCTCCTGCCGGGCGCGGCGGCCGGTGACGCGCACGCCGACCGCCCAGCGCGCGACGCCTAGGATCGCGGGGTGACTCCCCGAACCGCCCGCCGCGCCGCCCGTCCCGAGATCGTCCGCGCCGTCGTCCTCGACGCCGCGGTCATCGTCGTCTTCGTCCTCATCGGTCGGGCGAGCCACGGCGAGGACCTCGCGCCGTCCGGCGTGCTCGGCACCGCGTGGCCGTTCCTCGCGGCGGGCCTCGTCGGCTGGATCGTGGCCCGGGCCTGGCGGAGCCCCTCGCGCGTCGCACCCACCGGCCTCCTGGTGTGGGGCGTGACGGTGGTCGTGGGCATGGTGCTCCGCGCGCTCAGCGGCGAGGGGGTCGTGATCCCGTTCGTCATCACGACCGCGATCATCCTGGGGCTGCTCATGCTCGGCTGGCGCGCGGTCGCTGCCGTCGTCGTCCGCCGGCGCGCGCGGGCCTGAGCCCGCCGACCACCCGCGTCAGGCGGCGGGCGGCGTGGGGGCGGCGGCCTCCATCACGGCGATGAGCGCCTTCGCGTACGCCTCCTCGGCCTCGAGGTCCCGGTGCTCGACCTCGCGGCCGTCGATCACGACGAGCACCACGTGCGCGCCGTCCTCCGCGCCGCCGATCTCGCGCCGCAGCGACCGGAACGCGCCGCCGAGCAGCGCCCGCAGCTGGTCCTCGCGCGGCAGCCACAGGCTGTCCTCGAGCGCGACGGAGTCGAGCGCCCACTCGGTCGTGCCGTTGAAGCCGAGCACGGTGCCGGTGGCGTGCTCGTGCGCCTCGATCGTGAGCTCGCTGATGGTGAAGACGTCGGACTCGAAGCCCTGGCCGCGGATCCGGAACCGGTCGCCGGGCTCGGGGTCCCACTCGAGGCCGAGCTCCAGGAGGGTCGTGGCGTGCGCGGTGGAGATCATCCGTGCAGTATGCCGGGCGCTCCCGGGCGTCGCCTCCGCGGGCGGGGGAACGCCGGTGCACTAGATTCGCAGGGCACCGCCGGCGGCAGAGGCCCGCCGCCGGTCGGACAAGGGGAGGGTCATGCGCGCGACAGTGAAGGACGTCGCGGCGCGGGCGGGCGTCTCCCCGAAGACGGTGTCGAACGTGATCACGGGCCGCGTCGCCGTGAGCCCCGCCACCCGCGAGCGCGTCGAGCAGGCGGTCGCCGACCTCGACTACGTGCCGAACCTCTCCGCGCGCGGCCTGCGCAACGGCCGCACGGGCGTCATCGCCGTCGCCCTGCCCGACCTCGGCACGGCGTACTCCGCCGAGCTCGCCCACCACCTCGTCGAGGTCGCGCACGAGGCCGGCTACAGCATCCAGATCGAGGAGACGGGCTCGCGCCCCGACCGCGAGCGCGACCTCATGAGCCGGGCGCGCGAGCACCTCGTCGACGGCCTGATCCTCAACCCCGTGCTGCTGTCGAAGAGCGCCATCGGGCGGGCCGACTCGCTGCCGCCCGTCGTGGTGATCGGCGAGGTCGAGCAGGAGATCGTCGACCGCGTCCTCGTCGACAGCGTGCAGGCGGCGTACGACATGACGCGGTTCCTCCTCGGGACGGGCGCCCGGCGCATCGCCGCGCTCGGCACGGCCACGCGCGAGGAGTCCGCCGCCGGCGACCTCCGCCGCATCGGCTACCGGCGCGCGATGGAGGAGGCGGGTGAGGCGCCCGTCGAGATCGACCGCACGGGGTGGAACAGCGCGTCCGGTGCCGAGGCCGTCGACGCATGGCTGTCCGACGGCAACCCCGTGCCCGACGCCCTGTTCTGCTTCACCGACGGCCTGGCGTTCGGCGCCCTGCGCGCGCTCGCCGACCACGGCGTGCGCGTGCCCGAGGACATCCAGGTCGCGGGCTTCGACGACGTCGACCAGTCGCGCTTCTCGATCCCCACCCTCACCTCCGTGCACTTCGACATCCGCGCCTACGCGGAGGCGGCCGTCGGCCAGCTGGTGCGACGCATCGAGGAGCGCGACGGCCCGCCCGTGCAGCTCGTGATCCCGCACCGCATCGTCGTCCGCGGCAGCACGCGCGCGCCCCGCTGACCCGGCCTGCTCCGCCGGCGAACGTCCCGCAGATCGTGACGCGGAAACATTGCGCTCCGCATTACAACGATGTAATGATCGTCGCATCACGAAGGAGTGGTCAATGGATCCTGTTACGGGAAAGGCCGGGGGACGTCCCTCGGCATGGTCGAGGCGTCAGGTCCTCATGGGCGGCGCGGCCGCCCTGGGCGGCGCGTTCCTCGTCGGAGGTCTCGCAGGCTGCGCGCCCCAGGTGGCGTCGGCCGGCGGCATCGTCGACCTGAAGTACTGGCATCTGCTGTCCGGGGGCGACGGCATCCGGATGACGGAGATGGTCATGGAGGCGAACGACTCCGGCCAGGGCTTCGACGTCACCGCCACGGTCCTCGCCTGGGGCCAGCCGTACTACACGAAGCTCGCCATGGCGTCGGTCGGCGGACGAGCTCCGGACGTCGCGGTCATGCACGCGGCGCGCGTGCCCGGCTTCGCGCCCGGCGGCCTGCTCGACCCGTGGGACACCGACAGGCTCGCCGAGCTCGGCGTCACGCAGGCGGACTTCGAGCCCCGGGTGTGGGACAAGGGCGTCGTCGACGGGGAGCTGTATTCCATCGCCCTCGACAGCCACCCGTTCATCCTCATGTACAACACGGAGATCGCCGGCGAGGCGGGCGTGCTGGGCGACGACGGACAGCTGGCCGAGATCACCTCGCCGGACGCGTTCCTCGAGGCGATGCGCGCGATGCAGGCCGTGACCGGCGAGCACGGCCTCAGCTACGGCTACCTCGGCGACGGCGCCCAGATGTGGCGCTTCTTCTACACGTTCTACAAGCAGATGGGCGGCGACATGGAGCTGCCCACGGGCGGCGAGGTCGTCTACGACCGCGACAAGGCCGTCGCGTCGCTCGAGTACATCCAGAGCCTGCTCGACGGCACCATCGCCACCCCCAGCGGCGACGCGGGCACGGCCATCGCCGAGTTCGCGGGCGGCAAGAGCGGCGCCATCGTCACGGGCGTGTGGGAGCTCCCCACCTTCCAGACGGCGGAGGTGCCGTTCGACGCGATGCCCATCCCGAACCTGTTCGGGACGCCCGCGACCTACGCCGACTCGCACGCGTTCGTGCTCCCGCACCAGAGCTCGCCGGATCCGGTCAAGCGCGAGAAGACGTACGCGTTCGTCGCCGACCTGCTGAAGAACTCGCTCCAGTGGGCGGGCGCCGGGCACATCCCCGCGTACAAGCCCGTCATCGACAGCCCCGAGTACGCGGAGCTCCTCCCGCAGGCGCACTACGCGAACGCGGCGGAGCAGATCGAGTACGACCCGGTGGCGTACTTCACCGGATCCGGTTCCGACTTCCAGACGTACTTCGCCGAGAACGTGCAGAACGTGTTCCTCGGGCGCCAGGAGGCGGGCGAGGGCCTCGACGCCTTCGTCCGGCAGATCAACGCGCTGCTCGCCAAGCCCAACCCCCTGTAGCGCCCGTCGGCGCCCGGCGCCGCACCCCTCTTCCCAGCGATACGACGAAGGAGTCCACTCGTGACGACAGCAGCACCACCCACCCCGGTCGCCCCCGCGGCCGGGTCACCGTCCCCGCGGCGAGCCCCGGGCAGCCCCAAGGTCCGGGCCAAGGAGCAGACCCAGGGGATGCTCTTCATCGCCCCGTTCCTCATCACCTTCCTGGTGTTCCTGGTCTGGCCCGTCCTCTACGGCTTCTACCAGAGCCTCACCGGGCAGAGCCTCACCGGCGCCAACAGCGAGCTCATCGGCTTCGCGAACTACTTCGAGGCCTTCGGCGACGGCCAGATGTGGCGGTCGCTCGGCAACACCGTGGTCTTCACGATCGCGAGCACCATCCCGCTCCTGGTCGTGGGCCTCGTGCTCGCGCTCCTCGTGAACCTCGGGCTCCCGGGCCAGTGGCTCTGGCGGCTCGCGTTCTTCCTGCCGTTCCTGCTCGCGTCCACGGTCGTGTCGCTGTTCTGGCTCTGGATGTACAACCCGCAGCTCGGCGTCGTCAACGCGATCGCCGGCGCCTTCGGCCTCCCGCAGCCCGCGTGGCTGCAGGACTCGAACCTCGCCATGACGAGCGTCGTCGTCACCACCGTGTGGTGGACCGTCGGCTTCAACTTCCTCATCTACCTGGCGGCGCTGCAGAACATCCCCGACCAGCAGTACGAGGCGGCCGCGCTCGACGGCGCGGGCAAGTGGCGGCAGCTGTTCTCCATCACGATCCCGCAGCTCGCGCCGACGACCGCGCTCCTCGCGATCCTCCAGGTGCTCGCGTCGCTCAAGGTCTTCGACCAGATCTACCAGATGACCGCGGGCGGCCCGGGCGGATCGACCCGGCCCATCGTGCAGTACGTCTTCGAGACCGGGTTCACCGGCTTCCGCTTCGGCTACTCGGCCGCCATCTCGTACATCTTCTTCGCGCTGATCGTGGTCATCTCGGTCATCCAGATCGCCGCCACCCGGAGGAAGTCATGACCACCGCCACCCGACCCGCCTTCTCCTCCGGCACGCTCGCGCGGAAGCCCGCGACGACCTCCACCGCCCGCCAGGGCCGGACGGGGACGCCCCGGTTCGCGCCGTCGCGCATCGCCGCGCTCCTGATCCTCATCGTGCTGGCCGTCGCGTGGCTGCTGCCGTTCCTCTGGGCGGTGCTCACGTCGTTCAAGTCGGAGACCGACGCGGCGGCGTTCCCGGTGACGATCTTCCCGGCGGGCGGCTTCACGCTGGACGCCTACGCCTCCGTGCTGAACGGCGGCACCATCCCGCTATGGACGTGGAACAGCCTCGTCACCAGCACGGTGATCACCGTCGTCGCGGTCGTGTTCTCGGCGCTCGCCGGCTACGCGCTCAGCCGCATCGACTTCCGCGGCCGCAAGGTGCTGATGGGCGCGATCGTGGCGTCGATCATCATCCCGCCGCAGATCCTGATCGTCCCGCTCTTCTACCAGATGCTGTCGTTCAACCTGGTGGACACCCTCTGGGCGGTGATCCTGCCGCAGATCGTGCAGCCGGCCATGGTCTTCATCCTGAAGGCGTTCTTCGACCAGATCCCGATCGAGCTCGAGGACGCCGCGCGCGTCGACGGGGCGGGGCGCGTGCGCGTGTTCCTGCAGATCGTGATGCCGCTCTCGCGCCCCATCCTCTCGGCGGTCGCGATCTTCGTGTTCATCGGCGCCTGGAACAACTTCCTCTGGCCCTTCATCGCCACGAACGACGCCACGCTCATGACCCTGCCGGTCGGCCTGCAGACGGTGAAGAACGCCTACGGGATCCAGTACGCGCAGAACATGGCCTCGGCCGTGCTCGCCGCGCTGCCGCTGATCATCGTGTTCCTCTTCTTCCAGCGCCAGATCATCAAGGGCATCTCGACCACCGGGTTCGGCGGGCAGTGATCCGCTCCACGCCCGCGACCCCGACCGACCGATCCACCCACCCCGCCCGGGACGCACGCGCCCGGGCCCCGCATCCAGGAGGACGCCCATGACCCGCGCCCGCATCACCATCGACCGCGACTTCACCATCGGCGACGTGCCCCGCCGGCTCTTCGGCTCGTTCGTCGAGCACATGGGCCGCTGCGTCTACACCGGCATCTACGAGCCCGGCCATCCGACCGCCACGCCCGAGGGCTACCGGCAGGACGTGCTCGACCTCACCAAGGAGCTGGGCGCCACGGTCGTGCGCTACCCCGGAGGCAACTTCGTCTCCGGCTACGACTGGGAGGACGGGGTCGGCCCGGTCGAGGACCGGCCGCGTCGCCTCGATGGCGCGTGGCACACGGTGGAGACCAACGCGTTCGGCCTGCACGAGTTCATGGGCTGGTCGAAGGCGGCCGGGGTCGAGGTGATGGAGGCGATCAACCTCGGCACGCGCGGAGTCGACGCGGCCCGGTCGCTGGTCGAGTACGCGAACCACCCCGGCGGATCCAAGTACTCCGACATGCGCAGGAGGAACGGCGCCGAGGAGCCGTTCGACATCAAGCTCTGGTGCCTCGGCAACGAGATGGACGGGCCGTGGCAGATCGGGCACAAGACGCCCGACGAGTACGGCCGCCTCGCGCAGGAGGCGGGCAAGGCCATGCGGCTGGTGGATCCGAGCATCGAGCTCGTCGCCTGCGGCAGCTCCAACTCGGGCATGCCGACGTTCGGCCAGTGGGAGCAGACCGTGCTCGGCCACACATACGACGTCGTCGACTACGTGTCCCTCCACGCCTACTACCAGGAGCACGAGGGCGACGTGCGGAGCTTCCTGGCGAGCAGCGTCGACATGGACTTCTTCATCGAGTCGGTCGTCGCGACCGCGGACGCGACCGGAGCGCGCCTCAAGAACCGCAAGCGGATCGGCCTCTCGTTCGACGAGTGGAACGTCTGGTACCAGCGCGGGCTCGACGGCGAGGACCAGCCGCACCGCATCGAGGAGTCCGGGTGGCGGGAGCGCCCGCGGGTCATCGAGGACGAGTACAGCGTCACCGACGCGGTGGTCGTCGGCACGCTCCTCAACTCGTTGCTCCGGCACGGCGACCGGGTGAAGATCGCCAACCAGGCGCAGCTCGTGAACGTGATCGCCCCGATCCGCAGCGAGGAGGCGGGGCCGGCGTGGCGCCAGTCGATCTTCTGGCCGTTCGCGCGGATGGCGCAGCTCGCGACGGGCCGCATCCTCCAGGTCGAGGTGGACAGCGACCGCTACGACAACGACCGCTTCGGCACCGCGGACGTGGTCGACGTCAGCGCGACCTGGGACGACGAGGCCGGCACCGTCTCCCTCTTCCTCGCGAACCGCGGGCTCGAGGAGGACGCGTCCACCGAGGTCGCGCTGCGCGGGCTCGACGCCGGCCGGATCCTCCGCGCCGAGGTCCTGCGCGTCCCCGAGGGCGGCGACCGGCACACGAGCAACACGCTCGAGACCGGCGAGCAGGTCGGGCTCGTGCCGCTCGAGGGCGTGCACGCCGAGGGCGGGCGCCTGACGCTCACGCTCCCGGCGCTGTCCTGGGCCGTGGTGGTGCTGGACGTGACCCGCAGCTGATCCCCGCCGCACGACGACGGCCCGCCCCGCGCGATGCGGGACGGGCCGTCGTCGTGGTGGGAGCGGGTCAGCCGACGGGGCCCTCGGTGAGGGTCACGGTGCCGGTCTCCTGGGCGCCGGCCGCGGTGGTCCAGCCGAGGGTCACCGACTCGCCGGGCTTGTGCGCCGAGATGGCGGCGCTGAGCTCGGAGGCGGAGGCGACGGTCTTCCCGTCCACCGAGGTGACGACGTCGCCCTGCGCGAGGCCGGCCTTCGCGGCGCCGGACCCGTCGACGACGCCCTGCACGGGCGCGCCCGCGACGGTGCCCGCGCCGTTCGCGAGCAGCACGCCGAGGAACGCCGGGTAGCCGATCTTCACGGTGCCGGACTCGACGCCGCTCTCGATCTGCTTCGCGATGGACATGGCCTTGTCGATCGGGATGGCGAAGCCCGCGATCTGGGCGGATCCGGAGGAGGCGGCCGTGTCGATCCCGACGACCTCGTTCTCCGCGTCCACGAGCGGCCCGCCCGAGTCGCCGGAGACGATGGGCGCGTCCGTCTGGATGAGGTCGGTGAGCGTCTCGCCCGCCGCCGTCCCCTCGGACTGCGTGGTGATGGTCTGCCCGAGGGCGGTGACCTGGCCGGTCGCCGCGGTGAGCGTGCCGGTGCCGCCCGCGTTGCCGACGCCCGTGACGGCCTCGCCGACCTGGACGCCGTCCGTGTCGAGCTTCGCCGGCGTGAGGCCGGACGCGCCCTCGAGCTTCAGCACGGCGACGTCGTTGGTGGCGTCGGTGCCGATCACCTTCCCGACGTACGTCTTGCCGGTCGACTCGACGGTGACGCGGATGCTGGTCGCGCCGCTGACGACGTGGTTGTTGGTGAGGATCGTGCCGTCGGACGACAGGATGATCCCTGTACCCGCCCCTGCCGCGTTCTCGTAGGTGAGCGCCGAGTCGATGGTCACGACGCCGGTCTTCTGCACGGTCGTCGCCTCGGGCGAGGTGACGGACGTGCCGGTGCCGGACTGCGTGCCCGATCCCGAGCCGGAGCCGCTGCCGGATCCCTGCCCGGGCAGCGTGGTCGTGCCGCGGCCGAAGCCCTGGCCCGGCGTGAAGGAGCCCGGGTCCTGGATCTGCGTGTCGGAGGCCTGCGAGCTCGACCGGCCGAGGTCGGCCATGAAGCCGACCGCGGTGCCGCTGCCGAAGGAGAGGAGGAGCGCCAGCGCCGAGGCTCCGGCGATGAGACCCGTGCGGAGGCCCCGGCGCATGCGCTTCGGCGGCACGGGGTTCCCCGCCGCGTCGACGGCGAGCGGGCGGCCGAAGGCGTCGGTCGCGGGGGCCGGCCACGGCGATCCGGCGGGCTGGCCGCCGGCGGGCATCGCGGTCGCGTAGGCGGCGGTGGGCTGCTGCGCCGTGGGCGGCGCGGACGGGGCGCCGGCGCCGACCGCGGGGCCCGCGGCGGCGTGCGCGTCGGTCGGGGCGGTCCATGCTGCGGGC
>NZ_QWGT01000091.1 GCF_003576405.1 Clavibacter lycopersici | reverse complement strand
CGCGTCGTCGCCCGCCACGTGGTCGGCGAACGCGGCGGCGGCCGCGGGCGACGCGGATCCGGCGAGCGGCGCCACGACGCAGTCGGTCGTCACGTCCGCGTCGTCCGGCAGCGTCACGCCCTCGACGCGGTCGCCGGCGGCGCGCACGTCCGTCTCGTAGACGACCGCCGCGTCCACCTCGCCGAGCTCGACCCGGGTGAGTGCGGCGCGCACGTCCTGCTCGAGCGAGTCGGGCTGCGGCGTGACGCCCGCCTCCCGGAACGCCGTCGCGGCCGCCGCGCCGCAGGGCACCTCGGGCGCGCAGAGGGCGAGGGTGCGGGCGGGGTCGGCGAAGTCCGCGAGCCCGGCGACGCGGCCGGGGTTGCCGGGCGGCACCGCGATCTCCAAGGCGTTGCGCGCGAAGACCCGCGGATCCGCGGCCGTCTCCCCCGCATCGACGACGGTCTGCATGGTCGCGTCGGATGCGGACGCGAAGACGTCCGCGGGCGCGCCCTGCACGATCTGCTGCGCGAGCGTCGAGCTGCCGCCGTAGGACACCGTGACGGTCATGCCCGGGTGCGCGTCCTCGAAGCCGCGTGCCACCTCGTCCATGCTGCCGGTGAGCGACGCGGCCGCCTGCACGACGAGGGTGCCGGTGAGAGCGTCGGGGGCGGGATCCGGGGTGCCTGCGGGTGCGGATCCGCCCGCGGAGCACCCGGCCAGGAGCCCGGCCGCGACGGCGCAGGCGACCGCCACGCGCGCGCCGCGGATCACGCCCGCCCGCCCGTCAGCGTCTCGGGCGCGAGCAGCTCGACGCCCACGTTGGTGGCCTTCACGGTCGCGACGGCGGGCGCGCCGACCTCGAGCCCGAGCTCGTCGGCGGCCTCGCGGCTGATGAGCGACACCACCCGGAACGGCCCCGCCTGGATCTCGACCTGCGCCATGACCCCGTCGCGCACGACGCGCGTCACGATGCCGGGCATGCGGTTCCGCGCCGAGGCGGCCGCCCGCCGGGCTCCTCCGCTCGCCGCGAGCGCGCCGTCGGCGGCCAGCTCGGTCGCGAGGTGCGCGAGCTGCACGCCGTCGACCTGGATCAGCCGGCCCTCGCCGCGCACGAGGTCGAGCCGGCCGGCGTCGGCCCAGCGGCGGAGGGTGTCGTCGCTCACGCCGATGAGCGCGGCGGCCTCGCTCACGCGGTAGCGGAAGGGTCCGGAGGCGGGCGCGCTCTGCGCCGTAGGGTCGGCATCCGCGGCGCGGGCGGGCGTGCGGTCCCTGTTCTGCGTCATGCAGCGATCCTAGGGACCGCAGACGCGGCGCGCGCCCCTCGATCGGATCCGCGCGGCGTCGGCCCCGCTCCGGCGCGCGCGTAGCCTGGACGCATGAGCACCTCGCTGGGGATGCCGGCCATGCCGCGTCCCGTCGCCGCTCCGGGCCCCGCCCGGCCCGACGATCCAGCGCTCCTCGACCCCTTCGGCCGCCGCGCGACCGACCTCCGCATCTCCCTCACCGACCGCTGCAACCTGCGCTGCACCTACTGCATGCCGGCCGAGGGGCTGCCCTTCACGCCCGACCGGCAGGCGCTGCAGCTCGCCGAGATCGAGCGGCTGGTGCGCATCGGCACGCGCGACCTCGGCGTCCGCCAGGTGCGGTTCACGGGCGGCGAGCCGCTGCTGCGCCGCGACCTCATCGAGATCATCGCCGCGTGCGCCGCCCTGCCCGACCGGCCCGAGATCTCCCTCACCACCAACGCGATCGGCCTCTCCTCCCGCGCGCAAGCGCTCAAGGACGCGGGGCTCGACCGGATCAACGTGTCGCTCGACTCCGTGCACGCCGAGACGTTCCGGCTCATCACGCGCCGCCCGTTCCTCGACCGGGTGCTCGACGGCATCGACGCAGCCGCGGCCGCAGGGCTCACGCCCATCAAGATCAACGCGGTGCTCGTGCGCGGCGTCAACGACGACCAGGCGGCGGACCTCCTCGAGTGGGCCGTGCAGGGCGGGCACCAGCTGCGCTTCATCGAGCAGATGCCGCTCGACGCCGACCACGCGTGGGACCGCGACGAGATGATCACGGCGGCCGAGATCCGCGCGCGCCTCTCGGAGCGCTTCACGCTCGTGCCCGACGAGGAGCCGCGCGACGGATCCCCCGCCGAGCTGTGGCGCGTGCACTCGCGCGAGGGCGGGGCCGGCACCGCGATGCTGGGCCTCGTGGGCGTCATCGCGAGCGTCACGGAGCCGTTCTGCGCCGACTGCCGCCGCACGCGCCTCACCGCGACGGGCGGCGTCCGCAGCTGCCTGTTCTCGCACACCGAGACCGACCTGCTCGCGCCGATGCGCTACGGCGCCTCGGACGCCGAGATCGCGGATCTCTGGCGCGGCGCGATGTGGGCGAAGCCGAAGGGCCACGGGATGGACGACGCCGACTTCATCCAGCCCGCCCGCTCCATGAGCGCGATCGGGGGCTGACGTGATCGTCCCCGTGGAGCTGTTCGCCGCCGCGGCCGCCGCGCTCGGCCGCACGACCGACGAGCTCGAGCTGCCGTCCTCGGCCGTGCTCGGCGATCTGGTGGACGCGCTCGGCGCCCGCGCCGCAGCCTCGGAGGATCCGGCGAACGCGTCCGCCGTCCTCGCCCGCTGCACCTACCTCGTCGAGGGCGTCGCCACCACCGACCGCGACGCGCCCCTCACCGCCGGGAGCGCGGTGGACGTGCTGCCGCCGTTCTCCGGCGGCTGATCCGGCCCCTCCCGCGGGTCAGCTCGCGAGGTCGTCGAGCCAGTTCGAGCGCAGCCGGAGGGCGCGCTCCGTGCTGCCGAGCACCGCGGCGACGCCCACGGCGATGTTGGCGGCGAGCGGGATCCGCACGGGCAGCTCGAACGGGCCGAGCGCCTCCTCGACGGGCGGGATGTCCATGACCGTCTCGACGAGCTGCGGCACGGCCACGCCGAGACCGACGAGCACGACGAGCGTCGAGACGGCGCCGATCCCGCGACTCAGGCCGGGATGCGTCCGGTGCAGGCGCGCGCGCCGACCCTCCGCCGTCGCGGCGTGCGGGGTCAGCTGGCGCTCCGTCCCGTCGTCCGTCACGTGATGGCAGCGCCGCACGCCGAAGTTCCCGACCGCCACCTCGATCCGGCCGCCGGGCACCGGGAACCGCGCGGGCAGCTTCGAGAGCGATCGCAGGCGTCCGTCCACGTAGAGCCGCGCGCGGACGGCGCCGTCGTCGCCGTCACCGAGGTGGCGGATGTCGACGGAGTGGGTGGCCGGGACGCCGTCGGGTCCGGGCAGGGTCACCTCGAGGAGCGATCGGCTGAAGAGCTGCCACCAGCGGAAGCGCGGCAGCGGCTCCCCTCCTCCCGCGCGCAGGCGCCGGGCGGCGCGGCGCTCGTCCCATCGTCGGATCCCCATCGCGTCTCCCTTCCGTCACGGGACTAGCACGGCGTATTAGCCCGTACCGGCAAGCTAGCACACTGTGATAGAAAGGTGGGCATGACAGCGCGGAAGACGGACGACGACGAGCGGAGGCCGGGGACCCGGGACCGCATCCTCATCGCCGCCGCCGAGATGCTCGGCGAGGACCCGACGGCGCGGCTCAGCGTCCGCGCGGTCGCCGCACGGGCGGGCGTCAGCACGGGATCCCTCCGCCACTTCTTCCCCACACAGCAGGCGCTCGTCGAGACCGTGGTCGCGAGCGTGTACGACGTGGAGGTGCCGGACGACCCGATCCTCGACACCGACCGGTCGCCCGAGGAGCGCCTCATCGCCTGCCTGCGGCAGCTGCTCGGCGAGGTCGGCACCGGCGAGCGCGCACGCGAGCACTGGCGCCGGCTGCACGAGGCGTACGTGGTGACCACCCCGACGGAGGACCAGGTCGCCTCCTACCTCGCCATCGAGCGGCTGGGCGTGCACCGCATCCGCCGCTGGCTCCAGGCACTCGCCGACGAGGGACCGGTGCGGACGGACCTCGACGAGGGCGCCCGGTTCCTCGCCACCGTGCTCGACGGGCTGTTCACGCAGCGCGCCATGCCGACCGAGCCGGCGCGCTTCGGGGACGAGGCCGCGGCGCTCCGCATCGCCGTGTCCGCCGTGCTGGCAGGCGACGACCACGACCACCGAGGAGGACCATGACGCACCCCCGCAGGACCACCGCGTTCGCCGCCATCACGCTCGCGGCAGCCGTAGTCGTCGGAGCGAGCGGGTGCGCCGCGGATCCCGCCGAGGCACCCACCGCGCAGGCGACCACGGTGACCACGGCCCCGGCACGGGACGTCGACGTGTCGGCCGAGCTCCAGGCGCTCGAGGGCGAGTTCGACGCCCGCGTGGGCGTGAGCGTCCTCGACACGGGGACGGGCGACTCCGTCGCGTACCGGTCGGACGAGCGATTCGGCTACGCATCGACCCTGAAGCTCTTCGCGGCGGCGGAGCTGCTGCACGACGTGCCCGCGGATCAGCGCGACGAGATCGCGACGTGGTCCGCGGCGGACATGGAGGAGGCGGGCTACTCCCCCGTCACGAGCGCGCACGTCGACACCGGCCTGCCGCTCGCGCAGCTGGCCGAGGCCGCCATGCGCGAGAGCGACAACACGGCCATGAACGTGATCCTCGAGCGCATCGGCGGGCCCGCGGGCCTCGACCGGGCGCTCGAGGAGCTCGGGGACACGACCACCGAGGTCGTGAACCGGGAGGACGAGCTCAACCGGATCGAGCCCGGCAGCACCGACGACACCACGACGCCCGCCGCCTTCACGGGTGCGCTCGCCGGGATCCTCCGCGGCGACCGACTCTCCGACCACGACCGGGCGATCCTGCTCGACTGGATGAGCGGCAACGCCACGGGCGACGCGCTCATCCGGGCAGGTGCGCCCGACGGCTGGACCGTGGCCGACAAGTCGGGCGGCGCGGGCGCCATCCGCGACGACATCGCGGTGGTCACGCCGCCGGGCCGCGATCCCCTGGTCGTCACGATCCTGACGACCCGGAACGACCCGGAGCGCGACCACGACGACGCCCTCGTGGCGCGCGCGGCCGAGGTCGTGCTGGCGGCGCTGGCGTAGCGGTAGCCGCCGGCCGCCCGGAGCGGGAGGGTGGGAGCATGCCGCAGCAACACGAACCCGATCCCACCCACGTCCGCGACCAGCCCGCGATCCGCACCGGACGCCGCCGCCAGTGGCTCGTCCCCGCGGGGCTGATGGCGGGGATCACCGTCGGGCTGCTCGTCGCGGCGCACCGGCTGGAGACGGCGATCCCCCTGGCCGGCATCGTCGCGACGGCCCTGCTGTACGTGGCGATGCTCGTCGTCGCCGCCGCGGTGCCGACGGTGCGCACCCGCAACCTCGCATTCGCGTGGCTCATGGGCCTCATCGCCGTGGTCGCGCTCGGGTCGCTGCTGCTCCTGCTGCTCTCGGAGCGCGCGGGGGCCTGAGGCGCGGCGCCTGCCCCACCGTCGAGGTCGCCGTACGGGCGCCGGGCCAGGGTGGAGGCATGCCCCGCACCGTGATCCTCGACGTCAACGAGACCCTGTCCGACACCGCTGCACTCGGCGACGTGCTCGCCGGCATCGGTGCGGGCGCCGCCACGCCGACCGGGTGGCTCGCGGCGACGCTGCGCGACGGCTTCGCCCTCAGCCTCACGACCGGTGCGCGCCCCTTCGCCGACGTGGCCCGGCAGGCGCTCCGCGTGCTGCTCGCCGCCGAGCCCGATCTCGAGGGATCCGTGGACGACGGCGTCGAGCGCGTCATGGCCGCGTTCGCCGAGCTGCCCGTGCACGCCGACGTGGCGGACGGCCTGCGCGCGCTCGCGACCGCCGGGCACCGGGTCGTCACGCTGTCCAACGGATCCGCCGACTACGCGCGCTCGCTGCTCGAGCGCGCCGGTGTCGCGGACGCGGTCGACGCGTTCCTCAGCGTGGACGACGTCGGCGTCTGGAAGCCGCACCGCGACGCCTACGCGCACGCCCTGTCGCGCACGGGCGCCGACGCCAAGGACTGCACGCTGGTCGCCGTGCACCCGTGGGACCTCCACGGCGCGCGCGCCGCGGGGCTGGGCACCGTCCACCTCGCCCGCGCATCCGACGCGTGGCCCGACGTCTTCGAGGAGCCGGATCTCCGCATCCGGGCGTTGACCGAGCTGCGCCTCAGCTGACCGGGGCTCCGTCGCAGCGGCCGTGAGCCGCAGCCGGCTCGGCGGTTCAGCCGGCGGGACGCGCGGTGCGGGCGTCCAGCAGCGCGCCGAGGACGGCAGCCCCGCGATCCGCGTCCGCCACGGTCACGAGACGCGCGCGGCCGCCGCTCAGCCGGACGACGAGGCCAGGACCGGAGCGCGTGACGTAGGCGACGCCGCGACCCGAGAAGCGGAGGCCCCAGCCGCCCCACTGCCCCGGGGAGACGTCCTCCCAGCCGGCCGACTCGATGCGGGCGAGGGGGACGCGCATGACCGGGATCCGGGTCCAGGCCGACACGACGCGCAGGCCCCGCCGGTCGACCGTGACGTCGACGCGGGCGAGCGCCAGCATCGCGAGCCCGGCCACCACCAGCGGGATGCCGGTGAGCGCGGCGGCGGCGGGATCCCCCACCGGCGCGCTGGCCGCGGCGACGAGTCCGAGCACCACGACGGCCGCGCCGATGCCCCCGAACCACCCGCTGCCGGTGCGCCCGCGCCAGGCGACGCGCGCCGTGGCGGGGACCTGGAGCGGCGGCACGTCGTGCGCGGGGACGGGCCCGGCGGCGCGGACGAGGACGGTCATCGGGATCACCGCGGCCACGACGCCGACGCCGAGGAACACGACGCTCCACCACATGGGCAGGGTGCCGTCGCCCACCGATCCGGCCCGGGCGAGGGCGATCCAGGCTGTGGCGAGGCTCCCCGCGAGGAGGTTGACGACCAGCAGCACCGTGGCGGCGGTGCGCCGGTCCCGCGCCCGCAGGGCGGCGACGGCCAGCGCCACGGCCCCGAGCGCCAGGGCCAGCGCGATCGCGAGCATCAGCCAGGGCGAGCCCCAGCCGTCCGGCGTCCCGTCGGCGCTGAAGTGGACGGCGATCCGCCCGGGGAGCGCGGGCGCCAGCAGCACGGCCGCGACGCCGAGCGCCAGGGTGACGACCACCGCGGGGGCGACGACCGCCACGCGCGCGGCGGTGGGCAGTGGCAGAGGCGCCGTGGTCGTCATCGTGCTCCCTTGATCATGGTGATGAGGTCGTCGAGCGGCACCTCGAGGGTCTCCGCCTGGTCGCGGAGCTCCTCGACGAGCGTCCGGAGGCGGTCGAACGAGGCGTTGCCCGAGCGGATGACCGTGGCGCCGCGACCGCGTCGCAGCTCGATGAGGCCGTCGTCCTGGAGGCTCGCGTACGCGCGCAGCACGGTGTGCATGTTGACGTCAACGGACGCGGCGAGGTCGCGCGCCGAGGGCAGGCGCTCCCCGCTGGCGAGCTCGCCGCGCGCGATGGCGTAGCGGATCTGCGTGGCCACCTGCTCGGCGAGCGACGCCTTCGCCGTGGGATCCACCGTGATGAGCATGTTCGCATTCTATGCGAACAATCCAGCTCGGGGAAGCCGCGGCGGGCGATCGCTACGCCCCCGTCTGCCAGGGCACGATCACGTCGATGATCCACGTCACGCCGAAGCGATCCGTGAGCTTGCCGTAGAAGGGCGAGAAGGCCGCCGGCCCGAAGGGCACGTGGATCGTGACGCCCGCCGAGGCCGCGAGCGCGCCGCCGAACCGCTCGATCAGCGCCGCGTCCTCGCTGCGGAGCGAGAGGTAGAACGGGTTCTCGCCGGGCGAGTACGGGAGGGCGTCCTGGATGTCGTACGCCATCACGTGGAAGCCCTCCGGCGAGCGGACCTCGCCCCACGCGATCTGCTCCTCCTGCCCCGGCGACTGGCCGGCCTCGGTCTCGCCGTAAGGGACGGCGACCAGGTCGCCACCGAAGACCTGGTGGTAGAAGGCGAGGGCCTCCGCCGCCTGGCCGCGGAAGTTGACGTGCAGGGTGGTCGTGATGCTCATGGGTCCTCCTGGATGCGCGCTCGCGATCGAGCGCCGGATGACGGCGGATCCGCCGTCGAGGACAGCTCATCGCGCGTACAGGTCCGCATGCGTCCTGTTCCGGCGGGAGGATGGATCCGTGCCCTCCGGTTCCTCCGCCCTCACCTCCCGTCGGCTCCTCGCCCTGCTCTCGCTGCTGCAGTCGCCGCGCGAGTGGCCGGGGCCGGTCCTCGCCGCGCGCCTCGGCACGACGCCGCGAACGATCCGGCGTGACGTCGAGCGGCTCCGCGAGCTCGGCTACGCGATCGACACCACGCGCGGGCCATTGGGCGGCTACCGGCTCGGGTCCGGATCCGCCCTCCCGCCCCTGCTGCTCGACGACGAGCAGGCGCTCGCGGTGGCCGTGGCGCTGCGGACCACCGCGCTGACCGGGACCGCGGTCGAGGAGGCGGCGGCGCGCGCCCTGCGCACGGTCACGCGGCTGATGCCCGATCGCCTGGCGACCCGGGTCGGTCGCCTCGAGATCGAGGCGGCGGAGGATCCGTCGCGCGGCGACCGCGCCCCCGTCGACCCGAAGGCGCTGCTGCGGATCGGCGACGCGATCCAGCGGCGGGAGGAGATCCGCTTCGACCTCCTGCCGGCGACCGGCGCGACGGAGACGCCCACCGGTCCGCGACCGCCGCGGCGCATCGAGCCCCACCACCTCGTGCTGCGCGCCGGCCGCTGGTACGTGATCGGCTGGTCGACCGAACGCGACGACTGGCGCGTGCACCGCGTCGACCGGGTGGAGCTCAAGTCGCACGGTGGCCGGCGGTTCGAACGCCGCGAGGTGCCGGGCGGCGACGCGGCGGGGTTCCTGACGGCGCGGTTCCGGGGATCCCCGTCGACGGACGGTGGCTGGCCGTGCGCAGGGACGGTCCTGCTCGACCTGCCCGCCGCGGCCGTCGCGCCGTACGCCGGCGATGGCACGGTCGAGGACATCGGGCCCGGCCGGTGCCGGTACGACTCCGGATCCTGGTCGTGGCACGCCCTCGCCGCGGATCTCGGCCGCTTCGGCGCCGACATGCAGGTGGTCGGCCCGGACGAGCTGCGCGCCGCATGCGCCGACCTCGCCGGCCGGTACGCGCGCGCCGCGGCCGACCCGGCGACCTGATCCGACGGGCGTCGTCGCGCGTGCGGTCACCGCCCGTCGTACGCGGCCTCCAGATCGGCCACGACCAGCCTGCCCATGCCCATCATCGCGGCCATGGCGCGCGCGGCGCCCGCGGGGTCGGGCCCGCCCACCGTGGTGACCATGGCCCCCGGGACGACCTGCCACCAGGAGCCCCGGCGATCGCGCACCCAGCCGCACCGGCCCTCGGTCCCGCCGTCGGCCGACGCGTCCCAGTAGCGGTCGACCTCCTCGTGGCAGCCGACCGCGATCGACAGCGACACCGCCTCGGTCGCCTGCATGCCGGGGAACAGGTCGACGTGGAACCGCGCCGCCTCCTCGATCTCCTCGCCGAACCAGAGGGTGGGGGTGATGCGCGGCATCGCTGCTCCTCGGCTCCGACGGCGGCCTCGTCGCGCATCAGGCCGACTCGCGCACCACCAGCTGGTGCCGCACCGTGCGGACCACCTCGGGGCCGGAGCGCGGCAGCTCACCCGCGATCATGGCGACCGCGAGGTCGAGCGCGTGGCGGGCGAGCTCGTCGAGGTCCACCGCCAGGGTCGTGAGGGTCGGCGCGAGCAGGCGGCCGAGGGACAGGCCGTCGATGCCGACCACGCGCACGTCGCCCGGCACGTCGACGCCCGCGCGGCGGCAGGCGGAGAGGACGCCGAGGGCGCACACGTCGTTGAAGGCGACGATCGCGTCGGCCGTGCGCAGGCGGGCGACGACGCGCTCGGTCGCGACGGCGGCGGCCTCCGCGGTGGGGGCGGACGCGCGGACGACCGACACCTCCATCGAGCGCGCCTCG
>NZ_QWGT01000090.1 GCF_003576405.1 Clavibacter lycopersici | reverse complement strand
TCACGCCTCCCGGTGTCGCCGGCTACACGATCACCGAGATCGTCGAGAGCGAGTCGGGCGGCGAGCCCCTCTTCATCTTGGCTCACCGTGCCGCTGCGGAGGGCGGCGGACGCGGCGCTGGCGGAGATCGGCGCGGCGCCCTCCCGGACGGACACCTTCGACTTCGCCTACCGGTGCTTCGACGCGCTGTTCCAGCTGGGCGTCGCCGAGCTCGAGTACCCGCGCCGGGAGCTGCCCGCCACCGTCCGCTTCGTCGGCCCGCTGAGGGACGCGGTCGGCTGCGTGGACGACCCGGCGCTCCCGGACTGGTGGTCGGACCTGGACGGCGACCGCGCGGTCGTGCACGTCACCCAGGGCACCATCGACAACGTCGACCTCGGCCGGCTCATCGCCCCGACCCTGCGCGCCCTCGCCGACGAGGACGTGCTCGTCGTCGCGTGCACGGGCGGGCGCCCGGTCTCGGAGGTGGAGCGCGCGCTCGGCACCGCGCTGCCCGCCAACGCCCGCGTGGCCGAGTTCCTCCCCTACGACCTGCTGCTCCCGCTGTGCAGCGCGGTCGTCACGAACGGCGGGTTCGGCGGCGTGCAGCGGGTGCTCGCGCACGGCCTGCCGCTCGTCGTCGCGGGATCCACGGAGGACAAGCCCGAGGTCGCGGCCCGCGTCGCCTGGGCCGGGTGCGGGCGGGACCTCCGGACGGGCACGCCGCGGCCGGACGCCATCCGCCGCGCCGTGCACGACGTCCTCACCACGCCGTCCTACGGCGCGCGGAGCCGGGAGCTCTCCGCGGCGATCGCGGCCCTGCCGGATCCGGTGGACGTCATCGCCGCCGGGCTCGCCGACGCGGTGGCCGGGCGCACGGGGCCGTCGGTGGCGCCTGCGGACTGACCCGCCCGGTCGCCGCTAGGCCCGGCCGTACTGGGAGAGCGCGAAGAGGAGCCCGCCGACGACGAGCACCACGGCACCGGACGCGAGCGCGCCGAGCGCGCCCACCGCGATGCCGCCGCCGATCAGCCGCGGGCGCTCCGCCGCATGCCGCTTCGCGTCGCGGATCCCGCGCCGCACGGCCGCGATCCCGAGGATGCACGTGACGATCGACACCGCCGAGAACAGGATCACCCCGCCGTAGAGCTGCACCTCCCCGAGCAGCTGCACGAGCACGATGGACGCGACGACGCCAACCGGGCCGAGGAGGCTCAGCCAGCCGAGCATCCACGCGCGGGATCGCGGGCGGAGGGCGGTGTCGTGCGAATCCGTCATGGGTGCAGGGTATTCGCCAGCCGCGCCTCGCAGACGGCTGCGCGCCCCCGTCGCACTGCGCAGGGGCGTACAGGCCTCACGCGATGCGGATCAGCTTCCGGTTCGCGAACTCGTCCACCGCGTGGCGGCCGAGCTCGCGGCCGGAGCCCGAGCGCTTGACGCCGCCGAACGGGAGCTCGGCCGCGTCGCCCAGCACGAGGTTGATCCAGACCATGCCCGCGTCGATGCCGTCGGCGACCCGCAGCGCCTGCTCCGGGTCGGTCGTGTAGACGTAGGAGCCCAGGCCGAACGGGGTGTCGTTCGCGAGCGCGACCGCCTCCTCCTCGTCGGCCACGCGGTAGAGCGCGGCGACGGGGCCGAAGAACTCCTCGCGGTAGGCGTCCATCTCGGGGGTCACGCCGGCGAGCACCGCGGGCGGGAACAGGTTGCCGCGGGGCTCGCCGCTCGCGAGGACGGTGGCGCCCTGGTCCACCGCGCGGGCCAGCTGCTCGGTGAGGCGCTCGGTCGCGGCGCGCGAGGAGAGCGGGCCGAGCACGGTGCCGTCGGCCATCGGATCCGCGGGCTGGGCGGCCGTGATCGCGGCGGTGAAGCGCGCGGCGAAGTCGTCGTAGAGGTGGTCGATCACGAGGAAGCGCTTGGCGCCGTTGCAGCTCTGGCCGTTGTTGTCGAGGCGGGCGTTCACGGCATCGGTGACGGCGGCGTCGAGGTCGTCGGTCGACAGGAGGATGAACGGGTCGGATCCGCCGAGCTCGAGCACGACCTTCTTGAGGTGCCGGCCCGCGATCTCGGCGACGGCGGCGCCCGCCCGCTCGGATCCCGTGACGGAGACGCCCTGCACGCGCGGATCGGCGATGACGCCCTCGATCTGCGCGTTCGTGGCGAGCACGCTCACGTAGACGCCCGGGTCGGCGTCCAGCTCGGCGGCCGCGTCGCGGTAGATGCGCTGGATCGCCTCGGCCGACTCCGGGCACTGCGGCGCGTGCTTGAGCAGGATCGCGTTGCCCGTGACGATGGCGGGTCCCGCGAACCGGGCCACCTGGTAGTACGGGAAGTTCCACGGCATGATCCCGAGCAGCACGCCGAGCCCGGAGCGGCGCACGAACGCGGATCCGCTGCCGTCGGAGAGCTCGATGGGCTCATCGGCGAGGAACTCCTCGGCGTTCCGGGCGTAGTAGCCGTAGATGTCTGCGGCGAAGTCGACCTCGCCGAGGGCCTGGTCGAGGGGCTTGCCCATCTCGCGCACGATGATCCGCGCGAGCTCCTCGCGGCGCTCCACGTGCAGCTCGGCGACGCGGGCGACGAGGGCGGCGCGCTGGGCGATCGAGGTGCGGCGCGACCAGCCGCGGTAGGCGCCCTCTGCGGCGGCGATCGCGTCCTGCAGCTCCTGGTCGGTGATCTCGGGATGCTCGGCGACCGTCTCGCCGGTGCTCGGATCGGTGACGGCGTAGCTGCTCATGGCGGACCTCCTCGTTCGCCGCGCGGGTCACGCGGGTGGGCCCACGATATCGAGCGGGCCGGGCGGTCAGACGGGGAGCGGTCGACCCGTCGCCGGCAGGAGCTCGGCGAGGAGCGCCTCCACGCGGCCCTTGATGTCGTCGCGGATGGGGCGGACCTCATCCAGGCCCTTGCCCTTGGGGTCGGTGAGCTCCCAGTCCTCGTAGCGCTTGCCGGGGAAGATCGGGCAGACGTCGCCGCAGCCCATCGTGATGACGACGTCGGAGTCCTTCACCTGCTCCGTGGTCATGAGCTGCGGGACGGCCCGGGAGATGTCGATGCCCTCCTCGGCCATGGCCTGGATCGCGACGGGGTTGATCTGGTCGCCGGGCTCGGATCCGCCGGAGCGGACCTGCACGGCGCCGCCGGAGAGCTCGCGCATGTACCCGGCGGCCATCTGCGAGCGGCCGGCGTTGTGGATGCAGACGAACAGGACGGTCGGGGCAGCGGTGGTGGGATCGGTCATCGGGAGCTCCTTGACGTGTGCGGTGAGGGGTCAGGCCCGGTCGGCGACCGGGTCGAGGGCGGGGGCGGCAGCAGCCGTGTCGGTGGTCCGAGCGGGGAACAGACGAGGGCGGAGCCACAGGGCGGCGTAGACCAGCGCGAGCAGGGCGGGCACCTCGATCAGCGGGCCGACGATCCCCGCGAGGGCCTGGCCGGAGGTGGCGCCGAAGGTCCCGATCGCGACGGCGATGGCGAGCTCGAAGTTGTTGCCCGCCGCGGTGAACGCGAGGGTCGTGGTGCGCTCGTAGCCGAGCCCCACGGCCTTGCCGAGCAGGAACCCGACGAGGAACGTGACGGCGAAGTAGATCATCAGCGGCACGGCGATCCGCACGACGTCCAGCGGCCGGTCGATGACCTGCTGCCCCTGGAGGGCGAACAGCATCACGATCGTGAACAGCAGGCCGTAGAGCGCGAACGGCCCGACCTTCGGCAGGAACCGCTCCTCGTACCATGCGCGGCCCTTCGCGCGTTCGCCGATGCGGCGGGACAGGTAGCCGGCGAGCAGCGGGATCCCGAGGAACACCAGGACGCTCGCGGTGATCGCCCAGAACGAGAACTCCGCGCTCGTCGTCGCGAGCCCCAGCCACGACGGCAGGAGCTGGAGGTAGAACCAGCCCAGCGCACCGAACGCCAGCACCTGGAAGACGCTGTTGACCGCCACCAGGAAGGCCGCGGCCTCCCGGTCGCCGCACGCGAGGTCGTTCCAGATCAGCACCATCGCGATGCAGCGCGCGAGGCCCACGATGATGAGGCCGGTGCGGTACTCCGGCAGGTCGGGGAGCAGCAGCCAGGCGAGGGCGAACATGAGGGCCGGGCCGAGGATCCAGTTCATGGCGAGCGACGAGATCAGCAGCCGCCGGTCGCCGGCCACCTGCCGGGCGTCCGAGTAGCGGACCTTCGCGAGCACCGGGTACATCATCACCAGCAGCCCGACCGCGATCGGCACGCTCACCGACCCGACGCTGAACGCGTGCAGCGCCTCCCCGACCGCCGGTGCGAAGACCGCGAGCAGGAGGCCGGCGCCCATCGCGGCGAGGATCCACACCGGCAGCAGCCGGTCGGTCGTGCCGAGGCGGGCGGGGGCGGGGGCGACAGGGGGCATCGGCGGGATCACGGCTTCCGGTCGAGGGCGAGGAGCAGGGTGCATCGACGAGCGTCGATGGACCGAGCATATCCAGGACATCGACGCGTGTCGATGTATGGGAGGATCGACCGCATGGCCGTCCTCGACATGCTCCCCCTCACCGACGTGACCGCGTGCTGCGCGCCGCTCACCCGGGAGGCGATGGGCGCCGAGAACGCCGAGAAGCTGGCCCGGTCGCTGCGCGCGATCGCGGATCCGGCCCGGCTCCGGCTCATCTCCATGGTCGCCGCGCACGACGGCCAGGAGGCCTGCGTCTGCGACCTCACCGAGCCCCTCGGCCTCGGCCAGTCCACGGTGTCGCACCACCTCAAGGTGCTCGTCGACGCCGGCATCCTGACCCGCGACAAGCGCGGCACGTGGGCGTACTACCGGCTGGTGCCGGGTGCGCTCGACTCGCTGGCGGGGCTGCTCCGCACCGTCTGATCCGCGGGGCGCGCGGCCTGCCGGTCGCGGATCCCGAGGATCGTGCCGCCGACGATCGCTGCGATGAGCGACCCGACGAGCACGCCGACCTTCACGACGTCGTCCTGCGGGCTGCCGGATCCGTAGGCCAGCTCGCCCACGAGGAGCGAGACCGTGAAGCCGATGCCGGCCACGAACGACAGGCCGAGCACGTCGATCCACTTGAGGCTCGGGTCGAGGCGGATCCCGGGGAGGCGGGTGACGAGCAGCGCCGCCCCCGTGATCCCCACGGCCTTGCCCACCACGAGCGCGACGATGATGCCGGACGCGACGCTGTCGGAGAGCGACGCGGCGAGCCCCTCGAACCCGCCCACGGCGACGCCCGCGGAGAAGAACGCGAAGACCGGCACGGCGACGCCCGCGGAGACGGGGCTCCACCGCTCGGCGAAGTGGTGCGTGAGCGGGTGGCGCTCCTCGTGTCCGGAGGCGTCGCGGTGCGTGACGCCGGCGCGCGCCGACGCGATCGCGGGGACGAGCAGGCCGAGGGCGACGCCCGCGATGGTGGCGTGGATCCCGGAGGCGTGCACGAGCGCCCACGCGGCGAACCCGAGCGGGATGAGCAGGTACCACGCGCGCACGCCGCGCTGCACGAGGAACCCGAACGCGGCGAGCGGCACGAGCGCGAGCAGCAGCGGCACGAACGCGATGCTCGCCGTGTAGAAGACGGCGATGATCGTGATGGCCAGCAGGTCGTCGACGACCGCGAGCGTGAGCAGGAACGTGCGGAGCGCGGGCGGGAGCCGCCTGCCGACGACGGCGATCACGGCCACCGCGAACGCGATGTCGGTCGCGGCCGGGATCGCCCAGCCCTGCAGCGCCTCGGCGCCCGCGTCCCGGTTGATGAGCGTGAAGATGCCGGCGGGCACGATCACGCCGCCGACCGCGGCCGCGATGGGCAGGGCCGCGACGCGGGGGTCGCGGAGGGATCCGGCGACGAACTCCTGCTTGAGCTCGAGGCCGACCACGAAGAAGAAGATCGCCAGCAGGCCGTCGGCCGCCCACGCGCCCACGCTGAGGTCGAGGTGGAGCGCCTCGGGGCCGAAGGTGAAGGCGCGGACCCGGTCGTAGAGGTCCACCGCGGGGCTGTTGGCGATGACGAGCGCGAGCACGGTCGCGACGAGCAGCAGGATCCCGCCGGTGGTGTCGCGGCTGAGGAACCGCGACAGGCGGGCGCCGCGGCCGGACGGCGCGGGTGCGTGGGGAGGGGCGGGCAGGGGAGCGGATGCGGTCATGGGGTCTTCCGTCGAGCGAGCGTGAGCGGGGATGCGGATCCGCTCCGGCGTCGGGGTCGACGGGAGCGGGCCTACTCGGCCGGCGGCGGGCAGCCGGCGATCTCGCCGTGCGCGTTGCTGCCCCACAGGCTCATCCAGCCGTTCGTGCCGGACGTGCGCTTGGTGAGGAGGAGCCGGTTCGGGAACGCCTGCTGCCCGACGCGGGCGCGTCGGGTCAGGTGGACGATCGGGTCCGGCTGCAGCATGCGTCCAGGGTAGCCCGCGTGCCTGCGCGGATGCCGGTCCGGACATGACGGCGAGGGGCGCGGGACCCACGGTCCCGCGCCCCTCGCGATCGGCTGCGGTCTAGCCCGCGGCGACCGCCATCTCGTTCGGCGTGACGTCGAGCGTGGCGCTGGTGAGCACCTCGCCCGTGGTCAGGTCGACCGCGTGGACGGCGTTCGCGGACGGCTCGCTCACGTAGCCGATGCCGTCGACCACGACGATGGAGGGGTGCGGGTCCTGCCACTCGACGGGGCCGTCCCACGCGTCCATGACGGGGAACGCGTCGGTCAGCTCGCCGGTCGCGGGGTCGAGCACGTGGATCTGGCCGTCCGAGGCGATGATGTACGCCTTCTCGTCCGGGCCGCGCGCGACGTCGCGGAAGGTGTAGCCCACGCCCTCGGGCATGTCCACGACCTCGTAGGTCCTCGCCTCGGTGTCGATCAGGGTCAGTGCCTCGAGCAGGTAGCCCTCGGCGTCGCGGTCGGACTTGTAGTCGCCGACGATGATCGGGCTGGTCTCGCTCACGTAGGCGTTGCCCATGCGGCCGTACGGCTGGTCGGGTGCGGTGAGCTTCGTGATCTCGCCGTCGTCGTAGAGGAGCGCGCCGTCCTCGCAGCCGAAGACGACGACCTCGCCGGCCGCGGTGCCCTCGCCGTGGACGCCGGGGCACTGGTCGCTCTGCGCGATGACCGCGCCGGATGCGTCCCGCGCCTCGATGCCGTTGCGGCCGTCGGCGTTCCCGACGGTGGTGAGGAAGGTGCCGTCCTCGAGCACGATCGAGACGCCGTGGTGCGCCTCGACGCCCTCGATCGTCTCGACGTCCGGCATGCCGTCGGTGGAGGCGAGCGCCGCGGTGTCGAAGACCGTGGTGTCGCTCGTGCCGTCGGCGTAGAGGATCGTCTTGCCCGCGTGGCGGACGACGTGGCCGGGGGTGTCGGCCTCGAAGACGGTGTCGGTCAGCTCGGCCTCGTCGGCGCTGCCGGCCGCGGTGTCGAGCACCTGGAAGCCGTCGCCCATCGTGACCATGACGTGACGGTCGTCGCCCGCGGGGTTGAGGCGGGTGAACTCCTCGGAGTCGAAGTCCGAGACGGTCTCGAGGGTCTCGCCGTCGAGGACGAGGATGCCGCCCTCGTAGGAGACGGCGAGGCGGGGTCCGGCTGCCTCGCCGGATCCGGCCGCGGACCCGGAGGACGGGGAGCCCTCCGGGGCGGGGGTGGAGCAGGCCGCGAGCGTCGCGGCGAGTCCCAGGGCGACGGCGGCGTAGCCGGTCCGTCGGAGGCGTGGGGTGCGCATGGTGGTTCCTTCTCTGTGTGATGGATCGCAGGCGCTCAGGGGGAGAGCCCGGTGGCGATGCGCTGCGTGTTGACGCGCATCATGGAGAGGTAGTCGGGAGCGCCGCCCTCGGCACCCGTGAGGGACTCCGTGAACAGCTCGACCACCTCCACGCGGATGTCGGCCTCGCTCGCCAGCGCCTGCACGAGGCGGTCGGGCGATGAGGACTCCGCGAAGATCGTGGGGACGCCGGTCTCCTCGACCGCCGACACGAGGTCGGCGAGGTCGCTGGCGGAGGGCGCGGCGAGGGTGGTGCCGCCGGGGATCACGGCGCCGACGACCTCGAAGCCGAAGCGGTCGGCGAGGTACCCGAAGACGTGGTGGTTGGTGACGAGGGCGCGGCGCTCCGCGGGGATCGCGGCGAACGCGTCGGTCATCTCGGCGTCGAGGGCCTCGAGCTCGGCGCGGTAGGCGGCCGTGCGCGCGGCGAGCCCCGCGGGATCCACGCCGTCGATGCCCGCGAGCGCGGGTTCGAGCGCGTCGACGACGTCGACCATGCGCGCCGGATCCGTCCAGAAGTGCGAGTCGGGCATGCCCTCCGCGTCGCCCTCGGCGTACTCGAGGACCGCGATGGCGTCGCCCGCGACGAACGTCGGCACGTCGGCGGCCGCCGCCGAGTCGAGGTGCTGCTGCAGCCCCTCCTCGAGGCCGAGGCCGTTGGAGACCACGAGGTCGGCGGAGCGGAGGCCGGCGGCCTGCTGCGCGGAGATCTCGAACGAGTGCGGATCCGCGTTCGGCTTCATCAGCGTCACGACCTCCGCCTCCTCGCCGACGAGCTCCTCCACCACGTCGCCGAGGATGTTGGTCGAGACGTAGACGGTCGGGCGGTCGTCGCCCGCGGTCGCGCAGCCCGTGAGGGCGAGGGCGGTCGCGGCGGCGGCGGCCGTCGCGGAGAGCGCCGTGCGAATCCCGCGCGCGCTCATCGGCCGGTCTCCGCGGTGAACGCCGGCTCGGTCTCGGCGTCGAAGGTGCGGGAGACGCGGGCGTCGTCGGCGAAGTCGATCTCGTGCAGGCGCCTCTCGACCGGGCCCGCGAGGTAGGCGCGCTGCTGGTCGGCGACGAGGGTCGGGATCCGGCCTTCGGCCAGCGAGTCGGCCACGAGCGGTCCGGTGTCGGCGAGCACAGCGCCGTCGACCGCGGACATCACGAGCACGCGGCCGTCCGTCGTGAGGGCGAGGAGGTGGTCGTCGGCGTCGTCGACGGCCGACACGTGCACGAGCGGAGCGGGAGCGGGCAGCAGCGTCCAGGCGCGCTCGCGCGTGTCCAGCAGCCAGATGCCCTGGTCGCCCGCGAGGCCGGCGACCGTGGGGCGGCCCTCGCGGTTGTCGAACGACGTGGCGGCGGGGGCCGTCGTGCCATCGGGGTACGGGATCCGCTCCACGCTCAGCTCGTCGCCGTCCACGCTCGCGAGGAGGGCGCCGTCGGAGCAGCCGATGACGGCGCCGACGCGCGTCGTGATGGTGCCCTCGGGAGCCGTGCACGACTCGACGAGGCCGGTGCGCTCGCCCTCGGCCGTGTAGCCGACGACGGTCGCGTCCGCGCCCTGCCCCTCGGTGACGAGCGCGGTGGATCCGACGGGCACGACCATGCCGGGCCCGGGCTCGCCGTCGAGGCGGAACGACTCCTCGACCTCGCCCTTCGACAGCGCCTCGGTGTCGAGCAGCACGGCCTCGCCGGAGTCGGGGAAGAAGAGGCCCGTACCGCCCGTGGTCGAGAGGTTGGTGGTGGCGACGGTCGCGGTGCCCGCGCCCTCGACCGTGCCGAGGAGGCGGGGATCCGCGCGGTAGTAGTGGAAGTGGTCGACGTGGTCCCAGGTCCAGACGCCGCTGTCGACGATCTCGACGCCCGCGTCGGTCTGCGCGAGGAGGTAGCGGCCGTCCGTGGCCATGGCGGTCGGTGCCCCGATGGAGCCGAGGTCGGCGACCGACTCGTCGAGGAGGTCGAGGTGCGTGACGGCACCGGTGGGGTCGATCGACGTCAGGCCGAGGCGGGGCTCCGAGAGCTCGGCGGCTCCCGAGACGGCGCCGTGGCCCTCGCCCTGCTCGTCGGCGGTCGGATCCGCTGGCGGCGCGTCGGCGGGAGCGGTCGAGCAGGCGGTGAGGGCTAGCGCAAGGCCGGCCAGGAGTGCGGGAGCGGTGGTGCGGGAGCGCACGTGGTCCTCTCGGGTCGGGGTCGGGGTACGGCGGGCGGCCGTCGCAGGGATCACGCGGGGATCACGCGGGGGCCGCGGCGATCGGGCGCGACCGCAGCGCGGAGATCCCCGCGCGCAGGGCGCCGGAGAGCGCGGCGACGGCGATGGCGGTGGCCGCCACCGA
>NZ_QWGT01000089.1 GCF_003576405.1 Clavibacter lycopersici | reverse complement strand
CCGATCGCCCCGGAGCCCGCTCCGCCCGCCCCCGAGGCGCCGAGCGACGACCGGGGCGATCCGCAGGCGACCACCGCCTAGGCTCGTCGCGTGACCTCCGCACCCCCCGCCGCACGCCGCCCCCGCACCTCCCGCCCCGTCGTCGTGGCGCTCGCGGTCGTCGTGGTGGTGGTCGGCTTCGTCCTCGACCAGCTCAGCAAGCGCTGGGCCGTGGACGCCCTCGGCGGCGGCGAGACCATCCCGCTCGTCCCCACCGTGCGCTTCGCGCTCGTCTACAACCCGGGCGTCTCCTTCGGCATGGGCGCCGAGGTGGGACCGCTCCTCACCGTCGGGATCATGGCGCTCGCGCTCGGCCTCGCCGTGTGGGTCGGCTGGCAGATCCGCCACCGCGCGTCGCTCCTGCAGGTGCTGCTCCTCTCGGCCGTGCTCGCGGGCGCGCTCGGCAACCTCTTCGACCGCATCACGCGCGCGGAGGACGGGCCGCTGTCCGGCCACGTCGTCGACTTCATCGCCGTCGAGTGGTTCGCGGTCTTCAACGTCGCCGACATCCTCACGGTCTGCGGCATGATCGCGTGGGCCCTGACCACGGTGTTCGGGCGCGACCACGCAGCCGACGAGCGCGCCGACGAGTCCGACGACGACGCCGCCGAGTCGCCTGCGGACGCCGGGACCGGCCCCGCCGACCGGGCGTAGCGTGAGGGGATGACCACCATCCCCACCCTGGAACTCTCCGACGGCAACCGCATCCCGGCCATCGGCCTCGGCACGTACGGGCTCAACGACGACGCGGGCGCCGAGCTCGTCTCCGGCGCCATCGGCGCCGGCTACCGCCTCCTCGACACGGCCCTCAACTACGGCAACGAGGCCGCGGTGGGCGACGGGATGCGTCGCTCCGGCGTCCCGCGCGACGAGCTCTTCCTCACCACCAAGCTGCCCGGCCGCCACCACGGCTACGAGGAGACGCTCGCGTCCTTCGAGGAGTCGCGTGCGCGCCTCGGCGTGGACTTCGTGGACCTCTACCTCATCCACTGGCCGAACCCGAGCGTCGACAAGTACGTCGACAGCTGGCGCGCCTTCATCGAGCTGAAGGAGCGCGGACTGGTCCGCTCCATCGGCGTCTCCAACTTCACGCCCGCCCACCTCACGCGCCTCCAGGAGGAGACGGGCGTGCTGCCCGTCGTCAACCAGGTCGAGCTGCACCCGTCGTTCGCGCAGGCTGAGCTGCGCGCCTTCCACGCCGAGCGCGGCATCGTGACGGAGAGCTGGTCGCCGCTCGGCACGCGCGAGCAGCTCATGCAGGACCCGGCCGTCGTCGCGGCGGCCGAGGCGCACGGCGTCACCCCGACGCAGGCTGTGCTGCGCTGGCACGTCCAGTCCGGCGCGCTGCCGATCCCGCGGTCCACGGATCCCGAGCGCCAGCGCCAGAACCTCGACGTCTTCGGCTTCGAGCTCACCGACGAGGAGGTGCGCGCCATCGGCTCCGGCCCGCAGTCGCGCCTCTGGGACGGCGACCCGGACACGCACGAGGAGATGTAGGGGGCGGATCCCGTCTCCCGCGGCCGTCGTGTCCCACCCGGGGCGCGGCGGCCGCGTCGCGTCCGGACGGCCCGGGTGCCGTCAGATGCCGAGGAGCGCCGGGATCCCGAGCAGCACGACGCCCGCCACCAGGCACGCGGCCGCGACGACCACGAGCACGCCGACCCACAGGATCCCCGGCAGGTGCGTGAGCCGACCGAGCTGGTCGGCGTCGGATGCGCCGCCGGCTCGCCGGGAGCGCGACCGCTGCAGCTCGAGCGTCGCCCGCAGCGCGCCGAGCAGCAGGAAGAGGGCCAGCGCGTGCGCGGCGACCCCCTGCACGACGATCGGCGCGGCGCCCGCGACGACGCCGACGACCACTCCGGCGACGAGGCACGACCACAGCCCGAACCAGTTGCGCACCTGGATCACGACGAGCGCGAGCAGCAGCAGCCAGAGCCACAGGACGGCGGCGGATCGCCCGGATCCCGCGAGCCAGGCGGCGCCGAGGCCCGCGAGCGCGGGAGCCGGGTAGCCCGCGAGAAGCGTGACGACCATGCCGGGCCCGCGCGGCCGGCCCACGCTCACGGTGAGGCCCGAGGTGTCGGAGTGCAGGCGGATCCCCGCGAGCCGCCGACCGCTCAGCGTCGCCGCGAGCCCGTGGCCGCCCTCGTGCACGATCGTCACGGCGTGCCGCGTGAGCCGCCACGCGGCCGGCACGAGCACGAGCACCGCGGCGAGAGCGACGGCGACGAGCGCGGGTCCCGCCCCCAGCGGCGCCTCGACGGCGGTCGCGCGCGCGACGACGTCGCGGACGATCTCGACGGGGTCCATGGGGGCTCCTCGGGCGGTCGGGCGAAGCGGGGCGTCGGGCGGGGGAGCGCCCAGCCCACCACATCCGCCTGACGGACCGCCGCCGCCCGGCCACCGACTACCGTTGTCGGGTGCCCGACACCCCCGTCTCCGACCTCGTCCGCTCCCTGCTGCTCACCGTCCCCGACTTCCCGCAGCCGGGGATCCTCTTCCGCGACCTCACGCCCGTGCTCGCCGACGGCCCGGCGCTGCGTGCCGTGGTCGACGACCTGGTCGCGGCGGGCGGCCCCGTGGACGCCGTCGCGGGCGTCGAGGCGCGCGGCTTCCTGCTCGCCGCGGCCGCCGCGTACGCGTCCGGCGTCGGCACGCTCGCCGTGCGCAAGGCCGGCAAGCTGCCCGGCGAGGTGCTCCGCGAGACCTACGCGCTCGAGTACGGCGAGGCGGCCATCGAGCTGCACCCCGGCCAGCTCGCGCCCGGATCCCGCGTGCTGCTCCTCGACGACGTCCTCGCGACCGGCGGCACACTGGAGGCCGCCGCCCGTCTGCTGGAGCGCGCCGGATACGAGGTCGCGGGCATCGGCGTCGTGCTGGAGCTCGCCGACCTCGACGGCCGCGCGCGCCTCGCCGGCCACGACGTGCACGCGATCCTGTCGCTCTGACCGCTCTGAGCGCTCTGAGCGCTCTGACCGCGGTGACCCGTCAGCGCCAGAGGCGACGCGTCGCGATCTCCGCGCCCTGCGCCAGGCTCTCGAGCTTCGCCCACGCGATCTGCGGGTGGATCCGCCCGCCGAGCCCGCAGTCGGTCGACGCGATCACCCGTTCCCGGCCGACCAGCCGCGCGTAGCGCTCGATGCGGTCGGCCACGAGCTCCGGGTGCTCGACCACGTTGGTCGCGTGCCCGACCACGCCCGGCACGATGAGCTTGCCGTCGGGCAGCTCCACGTCCTCCCACACGCGCCACTCGTGCTCGTGCCGGGCGTTGGCGCCCTCGAACGAGTACGCGCCCGCGTCGATCTCGAGCATGGTCCGCACGATGTGCCGGAACTCGATGTCGGTCGTGTGCGGCCCGTGCCACGAACCCCAACAGAGGTGGAAGCGGATCCGCTCCTGCGGCAGCCCGCGCAGCGCGTGGTTGAGCGCCTCCACCCGGATCCGCGTGAACGCCAGGTAGTCCTCGACGCTCGGCTCCGGGTTGATCTGGTCCCAGTTCTCCGCGATGGACGGGTCGTCGATCTGCAGCACGAGCCCCGCGTCGATGATCGCGACGTACTCCTCGCGCATCGCGTCGGCGCACGCCCAGATGAACTCCTCCTCCGTCGCGTAGTGCAGGTTGCCGATGCGCGACGCGCTGCCGGGGGAGAGGGACGTGATGAAGCCCTCCTCGTAGCCGTTCGCGTCGAGCGCGTGCTTGAGATGCGCGATGTCCGCCTGGATCGCCGCGTGCCCCGTGTAGGAGACGGGCCCCGTGGCGCTCGGGAACTCGATGGGCGCGTCGCCGACCGTGATGCCGCTCGTCGGATCCCGGTACGCGTCCGCGAAGACCGTCCAGTCGCGGCGGTCGGGGAAGGTCGTGAGCTTCACGTCGCCCGGCGAGCTGCGCACGGGCTCCGAGGAGAACGGTCCGCCGGGCACGAGCTCCAGGCCGCTGAGGCGCTGGAACGAGTACGACCACCACGCGCCGTAGTCGACGGCGCTCGACATGGCCTTGCCGTACTCGCCGTCGCCGGGCACCGTGATCCCGACCTCGCGCTGGCGGGCGACGAGGCCGTCCACCGCGTCGCCGAGCACCGCGTCGAGGCCGTCGTCGGCCGGGGCGGGCGCGGGCGACGCGTCGGCGCCCGCCAGCACGGCCTTCCTGCTGTCGGCGCGCGCCGCGTTGGCGGCGATGAGCGCGTCCGTCCGCGGCAGGCTGCCGGCGTGGGACGTCTGGATCCGATCTGTGCTGTCGAGCATGGGGACCTCCGCGGGTCTCTCGTGCCGACGAGCGGCCTCGCACGACCGCCCGCGGCGAGCGGGAACTGATCGCAGGCGGTGTCCGGCCGCGGATGCGGGTGGGACGCGAGGCTTCGCGGGATGCGCTGCACGCACATGCTCCCACCGGGTCATCCCCGAGGAGGGGCGGAGCGCAACAGGGCGTCACGGAACCGGCACCTCCGACGGATCCGGCGCACAGGGGCGAGCCCGGATGATGGACGGATGCTCCTCCGCCACCCCGTCCTCGGAACCGCCACGGCCCTGTACCTCGGCCTGGTCGCGTGGATCACGCTGTCGCCGGAGCCCTACGACCGCCGCCTCGACGGCTTCCTGTTCCGCGCGCTGCGGGCCCTGCACCGGCACGACGGGACCTCGTGGATCACGTACTCCTTCGTCGAGGGCGCCGCGAACGTCGCGATGTTCCTGCCCGTGGGCATGTTCCTGGTGCTGCTCCTCGGCCGGTCGCGCTGGTGGCTCGCGATCGCGCTCGGCGTCGGCCTGTCCGCGCTGATCGAGACCGCGCAGATGTTCCTGCCCACGCGCGTCTCCGACGTCCGCGACCTCCTGCACAACGGCCTCGGCGCGCTGCTGGGCGTCGTGCTCGTCCTGATCCTCACGGCCCGCTCCGAGAACGCGCGCCGTCGCGAGCTCCGCCGGCGTCGGCAGCCGGCCGCGCCCGATCCGCGGCGCCTGGTCGTCACCTCCCGCTGACCCGCGCGCCCGTCCGGCGGCCCGCTCGCGAGCCCCGCCCGCGGTCAGGGGACGCCCCCTCGGCTCGATAGGATTGACGCCGGATTCCAAGGGGTGTGCAGGTGACCGGTACGGAGCTGGATCGCGAGCGGGCGTACGTCTCCCGCCTCTACGGACGACTCGACGCGGTGCGGGCGGAGACCCGGGACCAGCTGACGGCGGTGCGCGACAGCCCCACGGGCGGCACGCACCAGAACCGCTCCGAGCGCGACGCCTTCGCGCGCATCTACGAGGACCGCCTGCAGGCGCTCCGCGAGGTCGACGAGCGCCTCGTCTTCGGGCGCCTCGAGTTCGAGGACGGCCACCTGCCGGAGGACGAGCCGCGCGACGGCGCACCGGCGCGCGCGGCGGGCGACGGGGATCCGGTCCACCGCGCAGCGCCCGTGTACAGGTACATCGGCCGCATCGGCCTCCGCGACGACGACCTCCAGCCGCTGCTCCTCGACTGGCGCGTGCCCCAGGCGAGCGCGTTCTACCAGGCCACCGCCGCCACGCCGCTCGGCGCGCGCGCCCGTCGCCACCTCACCACGCGCGGCCGCGAGGTCGTGCACGTCGAGGACGAGGTCTTCGACCCCACGCTCCTCGACGAGGACCGCACCAGCCTCCAGGGCGAGGGCGCGCTGCTGGCGGCGCTCGCCGCGGGCCGCACGGGCCGGATGAACGACATCGTCGCCACCATCCAGGCCGAGCAGGACCGCATCATCCGCTCCGACCTCCGCGGCGTGCTCGTCGTGCAGGGCGGGCCCGGCACAGGCAAGACCGCGGTCGCGCTGCACCGCGCGGCGTACCTCCTCTACTCGCACCGCGACCGCCTCGCGTCCTCGGGCGTGCTCGTCGTCGGACCCAGCCGCTCCTTCCTCCAGTACATCGAGGCCGTGCTGCCGTCCCTCGGCGAGACGGGCGTGGTCCTCGCGAGCGTCGGGCAGCTCTACCCGGGCGTCGACGCCGCCGGGGAGGACGCGCCCGAGGTCGCCGCCGTCAAGGGATCCGCCGAGATGGCCGGGCTCCTGCAGCGCGCCGTCCGCTCCCGGCAGATCGTGCCCACCGAGGCCGTCACGCTCGACGTGAACGGCGAGCGCATCGTGCTCGAGCCGTCGCTCGTCGCCGGGGCGCTCCGCCGCGCGCAGGACAGCAGGAAGCCGCACAACGAGGCGCGCGTGGTCTTCAACAAGGCGGCGCTCGGATCCCTCGCGCAGGTCCTCGCGTCGCAGATGCGCCGCAACGGCAGCGCCCTCGACGACAGCGACCTCGCCATGCTCCGCGAGGACCTCCGCACCTCCTACGACGTGAAGGTCGCGCTCAACACCGCGTGGATGCCGCTCACCCCCGAGAAGCTGATCCAGGACCTCTACGCGCGCCCGAACTGGCTCGCCTCGCTCACCCCGCGCTGGAGCCCGGAGAGGCGCGCGCTCCTCCGCCGCGACCGCGACGCGCCGTTCACGATCGCCGACGTGCCCCTGCTCGACGAGGCCGCCGAGCTCCTCGGCGAGTTCAGCGCGCAGGCCGACGCGAGCGCCCGCGAGCGCGAGCAGCAGCGCCTCCGCGACATCGAGAACGCGGAGCAGGCCATCGAGAACATGGGCGTCGGCGGCATGGTCACGGCCGAGCGCCTCGCCGAGGGCTTCGCCGAGCAGGCCGCGCGCCGCACGACCGCCGAGCGCGCCGCGTCCGACCGCACCTGGACCTACGGCCACATCGTGGTCGACGAGGCCCAGGAGCTCTCGCCCATGCAGTGGCGGGTGCTCCTCCGCCGCTGCCCGCTGCGCTCCTTCACGATCGTGGGCGACGTGGCGCAGGCGAGCTCGGCCGTCGGCGTCACCAGCTGGCAGGACGCGCTCGGCCCGGTGCTCGGGCGCGAGTGGCGACTCGAGGAGCTCACCGTCAACTACCGCACGCCCGCCCGCATCGCCGAGGCCGCCGAGCGCATGGCCATCGCGCACGGCCTCCCGGTCACCCGCTCGCGCGCCGTCCGCGAGGGCGAGCACCCCATCGACACGGTCGAGGTGGATGCGGACGAGGTCGTGTCCGCCGTCGTCGACGTGGTCGACGAGGAGCGCGAGGGCGGCGAGCAGGGCACGCTCGCGGTCATCGCCCGCGACGACCGGGTGGAGGAGCTGCACCGCGCGCTCGCCGAGCGGTTCGGATCCGCGGTCGGCATCGGCGTGGGCGGCCTCGGCCGGCCCATCGCGGTGCTCGGCTCGCAGGAGGCGAAGGGCCTCGAGTTCGACGTCGTCGTCATCGCCGAGCCCGACGAGATCCTCGCGCACACCTCGCGCGGCGCGGCGGGCCTGTACGTCGCGATGACCCGGCCCACGCAGCGCCTGCACATCGTCACGTCCACGGGCTTCGCGGCCTGATCCGCGCGGCCCGCGGCACCCGCGGCACGGCGCGCGTGAACACTATGAAGACAAGTGGCACCGGGCGCCGCACGCGCGGAGGATGGGCCGGTCATGACCCCGCCTCCCGCATCCTCCGGCCCCTCGTCCGCCCCCGGAACCGGGACGGGTCCCGCGCCCGGGGGAGCGGAGCGGGTCGAGGCGGACCCCGCTCCCGACGGGGTCGCGTCGGTCGCGGAGGCGCCCACGGACGGAGTCGCGACCGCCGACGTCGCCGCCCGCCGCGCCCGCCGCTCGCGCCTCGTCCAGGTCGTCGTCATCGTGGCGGTCGCGGTCGGCATCGCGCTCGTCCCGCCGCCCGCCGGGGTCGACCCGCGCGGCATGCACATGGCCGGGATCTTCGTCGGCACGGTCCTCGCGCTGATCCTGCAGCCGCTGCCCACCGCGCCCGTCGCCCTGGTCGGGCTCGCGGTCGCCATGCTCACGGGCACCATGTCCACCGACGGCGAGGCGCTCGGTGGCTTCGCGAACCCCACCATCTGGCTCATCGTCGCGTCGTTCTTCATCGCCGACGGCTTCCTCGTCACGGGCCTCGGCCGCCGCATCGCGCTCGCGTTCGTGGCGCGGCTCGGCGGATCCAGCCTCGGCCTCGCGTACGGCATGGCGCTCACCGACCTCGTGCTCGCGCCCGCGACGCCGTCGAACACCGCGCGGGCGGGTGGCGTGGTCTACCCGATCGTCGCGTCGCTCAGCCGGGTGCAGGGATCCACCCCCGAGTCGGACGCCTCGCGCCGCCGCCTCGGCTCGTACCTCGCGCTCACGAGCGTGCAGGTCAACACCGTCACGTCCGCCATGTTCGTCACGGCCATGGCCGGCAACCCGGTCGCGCAGAAGGCCGCTGCCGACCTCGGCATCGAGATCACGTGGGGCGGCTGGGCGCTCGCGGCGCTCGTGCCCGGGCTCCTCAGCCTCGTGGTCGTGCCGTGGGCGATGTCGCGCGTGTACCCGCCGACGCTCACCCGCACGCCCGAGGCCCCCGCGCACGCGCGCGAGGAGCTGCGCGGGCTCGGCCCGCTGTCCGGCCACGAGCGGATCATGGCGGCCACGTTCGTCCTGCTGCTCGTGCTCTGGTGCGGCGGATCCCTGCTCGGCATCCCCGCGACGGCCGCCGCGTTCGGCGGCATCGCCGTGCTGCTCGTCACGGGCGTCCTGAAGTGGTCGCACCTGGCCGCGAACGCGTCCGCCTGGTCGACGCTCATCTTCTTCGCGGTGCTCGTGGGCATGGCCGACCAGCTCGACGCGCTCGGCGTCATCGACCTCGTGGGCGGCGCCGTCTCCGGCTCCGTCGGCGGCCTGCCCTGGCCGTGGGCCTTCGCGGTGCTCGCGCTCGTCTACTTCTTCTCGCACTACCTGTTCGCGTCGAACACGGCGCACATCGTCGCGATGTACGCGGTCTTCCTCGGCGCCGCGGTGGCGACGGGCACGCCGCCGCTGTTCGCCGCGCTCGTGCTGGGATTCATCGGCAACCTGTTCGGCGGCATCTCGCACTACGCGTCGGGGCCGTCGGGCGTGGTCTTCGGATCCGGCTACGTGACGACGAAGGAGTGGTTCCGCGTCGGCTTCGTCATGGCCGTCGTGCTCATCGTGATCTGGGGCATCGTCGGCACCGCCTGGATGGGCGTGCTCGGCCTCCTCGCCTGAGCGCCGGATCGCCCGAGGGCAGGGAGATGGGCCGACCCGATGACGGGCCGGCCCTGCGATCGTGGTCCCGGCGCCGAGACCCCTCTACGTGCGCCGTCCGTGCGACCGCTCTCCCCATGACATCCGGACCAGTGGTGCATCGCGTCTCTGGTGGTCCGGCGCATTGCGTGATCTTCGGAGCGGGCGCCCGATCGGTTGGCCCGCGGTGGAGCCGGATCCCCAGGGGACATCCCGACGGCGGACACCCTGGCGGCGGTCAGCGCGCGGGCGCCGGCCAGCGCACGTCGTCCGAGGTGAGGAGCGGCGCGTCCGCGCACCCGTCGAGCACGCGCGCCATCGCGTCGTGCTCCGCGCGCGTCACGCTGAGCTCGGTGCGCACCTTGATCGCGACCTGCCGGGCGACGAGAGCGCACGCGTCGGCCGGATCCCCGGGCAGCCACTCGTCGGCCGTCGCGTCCGACTTGGCGTTGTTCTCGGCGGCGGACGCGGCGACCAGCTCCAGCGGGTCGTTCGCGAACGCAGCGCGGTAGTCGGCGTCCCAGCGCCACGCGCCGGACGACCACGCGTCCGACAGCGACACCACGTGGTCGATCTGCACGGCCTCCGGGTCACGCGACCGGTCGAACGCCACGCGCGCGCCCGAGTACGGGTCGTCCAGCACGCCGGCCTGCACGACGCACCCGCGCGTGCCGTCGCGGATCTCCGCGTCGGCGATGTCGCGCCGCAGCACGTCGTTGCGGGTGTCGCAGCCGTTGCGGTCCGTGTCCGCGCGCCAGGCGAAGGACTCGCGGTCGTATCCGGGCACGCTCTCCTCCGTGCGCACCTCGAGCCCGTCGAGGGCGAGCCGCGCGGATCCGCCCGAGCCCGGCTCCGCGCCGAGCCCCGACGTGCCGCCGCCGACCGGCCCGGACCCGCCG
>NZ_QWGT01000088.1 GCF_003576405.1 Clavibacter lycopersici | reverse complement strand
TCGGCGTGCGCGAGGGCGGCGTTGCCGTCCTGGTGCGCGCGCTCGAGGTCGTCGGGATGCGCGGCGGCCGCGGCCTCCAGCGCATCCGCCGCCCGGACGAGCGCGAGGTGCGAGAGCGCCTGCGGCACGTTGCCCGCCTGGCGCCTCCCGACCGGGTCGTACTCCTCGGAGAGGAGGCCGACGTCGTTGGACAGGGCGACCAGCCGGTCCATCAGCTCGCGGCCGTCCGCCTCGCGACCGGAGCGGGCGTACTGCTCGACCAGCCAGAACGAGCAGGCGAGGAACGGGTACTCGCCCGCGGGCAGGCCGTCCACCCCGGCGCTCGTGTCGTAGCGCAGCAGGAAGCCCTCGTGCATCAGCGACCGCTCCATGACCTCGACCGTGGCGAGCATGTGCGGGTCGTCGTAGGCGCAGAAGCCGGCCTGGGCGAGGATCAGGAGCGAGGCGTCCACCTCGGTCGTGCCGTAGTGCTGGCGGAAGGCGCCGGTCGCGGGATCCACGCCCCGGTCGAGGATCTCGTCGCGCACCCGGTCGCGCAGGTCCTTCCACTGCTCCACCGGACCGTCGAGCCCGTGCCGCTCCACGCCCTGGACGGCCGCGTCGAGCGCGGCCCAGATCATCGCCCGCGAGTGCGTGAAGTGCTGCTCGGCGCCGCGGATCTCCCAGATGCCGCTGTCCTGCCGCTCCCAGTTGTCCTCGACGAAGCCGATGAGGGCGCGCTGGAGCGGCCAGGAGAACTCGGTCTCGCGGACGCCCGCGTCGCGCGCCGCCTGGAGCGCCAGCATCACCTCGCCGATGACGTCGGCCTGGTACTGCTCGAAGGCGCCGTTGCCGACGCGCACGGGACCCGACCCCTGGTATCCGGGGAGGCTCTCGAGGTCGCGCTCGGGGAGGTAGCGCTCGCCGCCCAGGCCGTACATGATCTGCACGTCGCCCGGATCGCCCGCGATGGCGCGCAGGAGCCAGGTGCGCCACTCGTCGGCCTCGTCGTCGAAGCCGTGGGCGAGCAGCACCTCGAGGGTGAGCGACGCGTCCCGCAGCCACACGTAGCGGTAGTCCCAGTTGCGCGATCCGCCGAACTGCTCGGGGAGGCTCGTGGTCGCGGCCGCGACGATACCGCCCGTGTCCTCGTGCGTGAGCGCCCGGAGGACGAGCAGCGAGCGGCGGACCGCGGCCTGGTGGGGGCCGGAGTGCTCGATGGAGCTGGCCCACGACTCCCACCACTCGGTCGTGTGCTCGAGGGCGGCGTCCACGTCGAATGCGGGCGGCTCGCTGCGGTGCGAGGGGTACCAGGTGAGCGTGAGGTCGACGGTCTCGCCCGCGCTGACGTCGAAGGCCACTCCGTGGTGGTGGTTCGTGGCGGTGAGCTCGGGGCCGCGGACGACGACGGCATCGGGGCCGGCCACCGCGACGAGGCGCGGGTCGCCGTCGTCGAGCTTGCGGACCCACGGCAGCGCCGTCGCGTAGCCGAAGCGCAGGCGGAGGTCGCCCTGCATCCTCACGGTGCCGCTGATGCCGCGGACCCGTCGCACGACGTCGGCCCGGCGGTTGCCCATCGACATGAAGTCGGTGACCTCGACGGCGCCCTCGGGCGTCTCCCACCTCGTCCAGAGGACGAAGGTGTTGCCGAGGTAGGTGCGCATCGCCACGGAGGCGTCGGGGTGCGCGGGTGCGAGCCGCCACGAGCCGTGCTCGTCGGTGCCGAGGAGCGCGCCGAACATGGATGCGGAGTCGAACCGCGGCAGGCACAGCCAGTCGATCGAGCCGTCGCGGGCGACCAGCGCTCCCGTGTGGCAGTCCCCGATGAGTGCGTAGTCCTCGATGCGCATGGCCATGCGCCATGGTCCCACGGGGCGCTGACGGCTCCCTGTCGCCGCGCGTAGCCTGGCCGCATGCCCGCGACCCACACGCTCCTCATCCTCGGCGCCAGCGGCGACCTCTCCGCGCGCCTCCTCCTGCCCGGCCTCGGCGAGCTCCTCGCCCATCGCCCCGACCTCGACCTCCAGCTGGTCGGCGCGGGCACCGAGGAGTGGGACGACGAGCGCTGGCGCGAGGTCGTCCGCACGTCCTTCGCGTCGCTCGGCGCCGAGGGGCCGGCCGTCGACCGCGTGCTCGCGGGCACCACGTACCAGGCCGCCGACGTCACGGCCGAGGCCGACCTCGAGCGCCTGTTCGCGGCGTGCGAGGCGGCGCCCGCCGTGTACTTCGCCCTGCCGCCCGCGGTGACGGAGCGGGCGTGCGAGGCCATGACCCGGATCACGCTGCCCGAGGGCACGTCGCTGTCGCTGGAGAAGCCGTTCGGCACCGACCTCGCGAGCGCGCAGGCCCTCAACCGGCTGCTCGCGACGCTCGTGCCCGAGGAGCGCACGCATCGCGTGGACCACTTCCTCGGCCGGTCGACGGTGCGGAACCTCCTCGGCCTCCGCTTCGCCAACCGGCTGCTCGAGCCCGTGTGGAACGCGCAGCACATCGCGAGCGTCGAGATCGTCTACGACGAGCAGCTCGCCCTCGAGGGCCGCGCCCGCTACTACGACGGCGCGGGGGCGCTGGCCGACATGATCCAGAGCCACCTGCTGCAGGTGATGGCCGTCTTCGCGATGGAGGCGCCCGCCACCACCGACGCGCGCGACGTGCGCGACCAGAAGGCGCTCGTGCTCCGCGCGACCCGCCCGTGGGGCGGCGACCCGGTGGCGTCGTCGCGGCGCGCGCGCTACTCGGCGGGCGACGTGGAGGGGCGCGAGCTCCCGGCCTACGCCGACGAGGCGGGCGTGGATCCCGCCCGCGGCACGGAGACGCTCGCCGAGATGACGGTCGAGATCGCGAACTGGCGCTGGGCGGGCGTACCGTTCCGGCTGCGCTCCGGCAAGGCGCTCAAGGACCACCGGCGCGAGATCGTCGTGACCTTCCAGCCCGCGCCGCACGTGCCCACCGGGCTGCACGGCGCGCACGAGCCCGACCGGATCCGCATCCTCATCGCCCCCGACGAGCTGCATCTGGAGCTGAACGTCAACGGGCCGGCCGACCCGGACGTCATCGACCGCGCCGAGCTGGTCACCGCGTTCGACCCGGGCGACCTGCCGCCGTACGGGCAGGTCATCGACGGCATCATCTCGGAGGACGAGGGCCTCTCCGTGCGCGGCGACACGGCCGAGGAGTGCTGGCGCATCGTGGAGCCGGTCATCACCGCATGGCGCGCGGGCGAGGTGCCGCTGGAGGAGTACCCGGCGGGATCCGCGGGTCCGTGGGACGGCCCGCAGGTGGCGCCGAAGGCCTGAGGGCCGCGCGTGGCGGCGGACCGCTAGGCGCTGCGCACCGCCCGGAGCGCCGCGGGGACGCGGCGGGGGGCTCCGACCAGCTCGGCGATCACGTCGTCGAGCGGATCCTCGTCGAACACGGCGAGCTCGCGGACGACCGCGTCCTGCCGCACGGCGTCGTCGCGCGCGACGGATCCCGCCGCCCGGGCGTCCTCCAGGGGGAGCGCGGCCGTCGCGGGGGAGGCGCCGAGGGCGAGCGCCACGTCGCGCGCGATGTGCGCCGTCATCAGCTCGTCGAAGAAGCCGGCGGTGGTGTCGGGCGTGCGGCGGACGAGCGCCCATGCGCCGTCGGGGCCGAAGTGGTGCGCGAGCGCGGCCTGCACGATGAGGGCGAGCGGGCGCATGTCGGGCTGGGGATCGGCGTCCGGCGCGGTGCGCACGTCGTCGTCGGCGGTCGCCGTGCGGGTCGGGGGTTCCCCGGGCACGGCCTTGTGCGCGGGGACGTGGGTCGGGCGCACCGGGCCGCCGTGCAGGCGGGCGGCGATCGCGGCCAGCTCGCCGGTGGCCGTCGAGACGGCGGGCGCCGGGGGAGCCGGCGGTCCGGCGGCGGGATCACGCTCGGCGGTCCTCGTGGTGGACCTCGCGTCGGGCGCCGCGGGCGCGGCCTCGGTCGGGACGGACTTGCCTCTGCGCCACCGGAACATGATCCACGGCCTCCCCGATCGCACCGCCGCGATCGAGACCATCATCGTGCGCGACACGCCCGGGCCGTCCCGCGACACGCCGGTGATCCCGGGGCGGGGGTGCCGCGATGCGCCCCCGCCCACGCGGCTGCTCGCCCATGCCAGCGGAGCGCCTGCGAGACTGGACGCCCGGGACAGCGCGGTCCGCCCCGACCCCCTGGAGGATCCGTGGACCTGCCCGCCCTGCTCGCCGTGCCCGCCGTCGCCGTGACCGTCACGCTGCTCGCCGCCGTGGCCGCCGCCCTCGTCGTGACCGCCGTGGTCGCGCTCGGCGTCCGCGTCGTCGCCCGGCGCCGGGAGTGGGCGGCGCAGCTCGTCGCCCGCGCCCGACGTCCGTTCCGCGTGCTGCTCGTGGTGGTGGCGGTGTGGATCGCGCTCCGCGCCTCGGTCGCGCCGGGCGAGGTGCGCGACGGCCTCGACCACCTGCTGCACGTGATCACCATCGTGGCGGCAGCCTGGCTCGTGTGCGCGCTCGCGATCTTCTTCGAGGACCTCGGGCTCAGCCGCTACCGCGTCGACGTGGCGGACAACCGGGTCGCCCGTCGCGTGCGCACGCAGGTGCTCATCATCCGGCGGCTCACGGTCGTGGCGATCGTGGTGGTGGCGATCGGCGCGATCCTGCTCACGTTCCCGGGCGCACGGACCGCGGGCGCGAGCGTCCTCGCCTCGGCCGGCCTCGTCTCGATCGTCGCGGGCCTCGCCGCGCAGTCGACGCTCGCCAACGTGTTCGCCGGGATGCAGCTCGCCTTCAGCGACGCGATCCGGGTCGACGACGTCGTCATCGTCGAGACGGAGTGGGGCCGCGTGGAGGAGATCACGCTGACCTACGTGGTCGTCCACATCTGGGACGACCGGCGCATGGTGCTGCCGTCCACCTACTTCACGACCACGCCGTTCCAGAACTGGACCCGCACCAAGTCGGAGCTCCTCGGCGCCGTGGAGCTCGACCTCGACTGGCGCGCGACGCCCGCCAGCATGCGCGAGGAGCTCGACCGCGTGCTCGCCACGACCGACCTCTGGGACGGCCGCGTGTCCGTCCTCCAGGTGACCGACGCGGTCGGCGGCTACGTGCGGATCCGCGTGCTCGTCTCCGCGGTCGACGCGCCCACCCTGTTCGACCTGCGCTGCCTCGTGCGCGAGCGGCTCGTCGCGTTCCTGCACGAGCACAGCCCGCAGTCGCTGCCGCGCACGCGCGTCCAGATGGTGGACCCGCACGAGCGCGCCGACGCGCCCCGCGCGGGACGGCGGGCGGCCGAGGCCGAGCCGACGGGGCTGTTCTCGGGCACGGCACAGGGCGATACCCGCGCGGGCCTGTTCACCGGGCCGATCTCGACCGTGCCCGCGGAGGAGCGCATCGACCTCGAGGTCGACGGCGACCGCTGGCGCACGCACGACTGACGCGCACGCCCCGGAGGCCGTGCGCGTCGGAAGGGGTGGGCGGCTAGTTGCCCAGCTGCCCGTCGCGAGAGTCCTCGATGACGGTGCCGACCGCGATGGCCACGGTGATGGCCCAGCTCAGCCACATGAGGCCGAGCTTCCAGTCGCGCGGACCCCGACGGGTCGTCTGCATGGTGCTCCAGCCGCCGACGAGGGCGCTGAGGACGCTGCCGTTCAGGATGTACTTGCGCATGACACCTCCCAGTGTGCTTCCACGGTACCGGGATCCGACCGCCGCGACCGACGGCGCGTGGTCGGGCGGCGGCGTCCCGTCGCGCGCGACGTCCCGTTTCCGCAGCCCGCGCGGGCTCCCGGCGGGCGATGAGTACAGTGATCGCGGATCAGACAGGAGGCGCCCGTGCGCACAGCCCTCATCGGGGTGGTGCTCCTCGTCGTCGGCGCCGTCGCCGTGGCCACCGGAGCCCTCCCGCTCGACGACCTCGGCGTGCTGTACGAGCGGGTCTGGCCGATCCTCCTCTTCGTGGTCGCGATCACGGTGGTCACCGAGCTCGCGAGCGAGGCGGGCCTGTTCACCTGGATCGCCGAGCGCGCCGCGGGCCTCGGTCGCGGACGCACCTGGGCGCTCTGGCTCGCGACCGTCCTGCTCGCCTGCCTCTGCACGATCTTCCTGTCGCTCGACACCACCGCGGTGCTGCTCACGCCCGTCGTCGTCGTGCTCGCGCGGCACTGCGGGCTGCCGCCGCTCCCGTTCGCGCTCACCACGGTGTGGCTCGCGAACACGGCGTCCCTGCTGCTGCCCGTCTCCAACCTCACCAACCTGCTGGCGGAGCACGAGCTCGGCGGGCTGGGCCCGGCCGGGTTCGCGGCGCTCACGGTCGCGCCCGCGCTCGTCGCCATCGCGGTCCCGGTGCTCGCGATCCTCGTGATCCACCGCAGGGACCTCTTCACGCGCTACGAGGTCGGGCCGCCCACCGCGCCGACCGACCGCGTGCTGCTCGGGGGCAGCGCCGTGGTGGTGGGGCTCCTGGTGCCGGCGCTCGTCTCGGGCGTCGAGGTCTGGATCCCCGCGCTCGCCGCGGCGGTCGTGCTCGCGATCCTCACGGCCGTCCGCCGTCCGCGGGTCCTCCGGCTCGGGCTGCTGCCGTGGCAGCTCGTGGTGTTCGCGTCGGGCCTGTTCATCGTGATGGAGGCGGCGCAGTCGCTCGGGCTCACCGCCGTGATGGCCGCGGTCTCCGGCCAGGGCCAGGACGCCGCCGCGCTGTTCCGGCTCGCCGGCGTCGCGACGCTGAGCGCCAACGCCATCGACAACCTGCCGGCGTACCTCGCGCTCGAGCCCGTCCCGGGATCCCCGGAGCGCCTCGTCGCGATCCTCGTGGGCGTCAACGCGGGCCCGCTCATCACGCCGTGGGCCTCGCTCGCCACGCTGCTCTGGCACGAGCGGCTCGTCAGCATGGGCGTGCACATCCGGTGGTCGCGCTACGTGCTGCTGGGCCTCGTGGTCGCGCCGCTCACGGTCGGCCTCGCCATGCTCGCCTTCGTCCTCACCCGCTGACCCGGCGCCCGCAGCTGTCAGGCGGCTGGCAGTCTGACCGATCGTGCAGGACCTGACCGATCGGTCGGCATAGGCTCTCCGCGTGACCCGCACCCCCCGCGCCTCCGCCGGCGACGAGCTCCGCCCCATCGCGGCGGCGCGCTTCGCCCGCGACGGCTTCCAGGCGACCTCGCTGCAGCAGATCGCGGACGAGGCGGGCTACTCGAAGTCCAGCGTGCTCTACCACTTCGCCTCCAAGGAGGCGCTGCTCGACGCCCTGCTCGAGCCGACGATCGACGCGCTCGCCGAGATCATCGACCGGGCCGACTCCATCCAGGGCGACGCCGACGCGCGGAGCCGGTTCGTCGAGCGCTTCATCGACTTCCTCCTGCTGCACCGGCACGAGGTGGCGCTGTTCATCACGCAGGGCCGCTCGCTCGGGCACCTCGCCGTGATCGAGCGGGCGAACGACCTCGTGCGCACGCTCGGCGAGACGGCCGGCGCGCTCGACAGCACCCTCGACCAGCTGCGCTTCGGCGTGGCGCTCGGCGGCGCGGCGTACATCCTCGCCGCGAGCGACGACTGGTCCACCAACGAACCGCTGCCCGACGACGAGATCAGGGCTGCTCTCGTCGTGGTCGTGGGGGAGCTCCTCGCCCCCCTCGGCACCCGCTCCGCCTGATCCCCGCACCGCACCAGCACGTCCCCACGCGCACGTCCCACGCAAGGAGAGCCACCCGCCCATGGCCACGCTTCTGTACCGGCTCGGCCGGATCTCGTTCCTCCACCCGTGGCGCGTCGTCGCCGCGTGGATCCTCGTCCTCGGCATCCTGCTGGGCGGCGGCCTCGCGCTCGGCGGGAAGACCCAGGAGTCGTTCTCGATCCCGGGCACCGAGTCGCAGGAGGCCATCGACCGCCTGGGCGCCGTGTTCCCGCAGGCCGCGGGCGCGAGCGCGCAGATCGTGACCGAGGCGCCGGCGGGCGCGAAGGTCACGGACGAGGCCGAGAAGGCCGCCATCGAGGCGACCGCGACGGCCGCGGGCGAGGTCCCCGGCGTCGAGACGGCGCTGTCCCCGTTCTCCGAGTACGCGACCGACGCGGTGTCCGACGACGGCACCGTGGCGATCACGACCGTGCAGTTCTCCGGGCAGAGCGACCAGGTGACGACCGCGACGCTCGACGCGCTGAAGGAGTCGGCGGAGGCCGCGACGGATGCGGGGCTGACCGTCTCGTTCGGCGGCCAGGTCTTCCAGGACATCCACTACGGCGTGACGGTGACCGAGGCGTTCGGCGTGCTGTTCGCGGGCCTCGTGCTCGTGCTCACCTTCGGGTCGATGCTCGCGGCGGGGCTGCCGCTCATCGGCGCGCTGGTCGGCGTCGCGGCGTCCGCGGGCGCGCTCCTCGCCGCCTCGAGGTTCGTCACCGTCTCGAGCGCGTCGCCGCTGCTCGCCGTGATGATCGGCCTCGCGGTCGGCATCGACTACGCCCTGTTCATCCTGATGCGGCACCGCACGCAGCTCGCCAACGGCATGCCCGTCGAGCGTTCGGCCGCCACCGCGGTGGCGACGGCCGGCAGCGCCGTGATCTTCGCGGGCGTGACCGTGATCATCGCGCTGCTCGGCCTGCTCGTGGTGCAGATCCCCTTCCTCACCGTGATGGGGCTCGGTGCGGCGTTCGCGGTGCTCCTCGCCATGGGCGTCGCGACGACCCTGCTGCCCGCCATGCTCGGCTTCGCCGGCGAGCGACTCCGACCCAAGGAGGGCTCGCGGGCCGCGCGCCGCGCGAAGGCGCAGGCCGAGGGCACGCAGCGGACGCTCGGCGCGCGCTGGGTGGCGATCGTCACGAAGGTGCCGATCATCCCCGTCGTGATCGTCGTCGGCATCGCCGGCCTGCTCGCCGTGCCCGCGTCGCAGCTGCAGCTCGGGCTGCCGAGCGGGGCGACCGAGCCCGCGGGATCCACCAGCCGCGTCGCGTACGACACCGTCTCGGACGCGTTCGGCCCGGGGCACAACGGGCCGCTCGTCGTGCTCGTCGACATCACCCAGACCACCGACCCGATCGGCGTCCTCGGGCAGATCGGCGACGAGATCCGCGGGCTCGACGACGTCGCGTTCGTCGGCACCGGCACGCCGAACCCGTCGGTCGACACCGCGATCATCCAGGTCGTGCCCGACAGCGCGCCCGAGTCGGCGGAGACGACGGCGCTCATGCAGTCCATCCGGGACCTCGCGCCCGGGCTGCACGACCGCTACGACACGCGCGTCTCCGTCACGGGCACCACGGCCGTGCAGAACGACATCTCGCAGCGGCTCGACGACGCGCTCGTGCCGTTCGGCATCGTCGTGGTGGGGCTCTCGATCATCCTGCTGATGATCGTGTTCCGCTCGATCTTCGTGCCCGTCAAGGCCGCGGTCGGCTTCCTGCTGAGCGTGATCGTGTCGTTCGGCACCGTGGTGCTGATCTTCCAGGACGGGCTGTTCGCCGACGTGCTCGGCGTGACGCCCGGCCCCATCCTCAGCTTCATGCCGATCCTGCTCATGGCGATCCTGTTCGGGCTCGCCATGGACTACGAGGTGTTCCTCGTCTCCGGGATGCGCGAGGACTTCGTGCACCACGGCGACGCGAAGCGCGCCATCGTCACCGGCTTCTCGGGGGCCGCGCGCGTCGTGACGGCGGCCGCGCTCATCATGTTCTTCGTCTTCGCGGCCTTCGTGCCCGAGGGCGCCGGCGTCATCAAGACCATCGCGCTCGGCCTCGCCGTCGGCATCTTCTTCGACGCGTTCCTCGTGCGCATGACCCTCGTGCCCGCCGCCATGGCGCTGCTCGGGAAGCGCGCGTGGTGGATCCCGCGCTGGCTCGACCGGATCCTGCCGGACGTCGACATCGAGGGCGAGGGCCTCCGCGAGCACCAGGACGACGTGGACTGGGCCCACGCGTCCGGCGCCGCCGTCGCGGCCGAGCGCCTCGTCGTCGGGGTGCCGGGCCGCCGGCTCGCGCCCGTCGACCTCAACGCGCCCGCCGGATCCCTCGTGCTCGTCGAGGGCGACGTCGCCGACCGGCGGCTCGTCGGCGCGACGCTGGGCG
>NZ_QWGT01000087.1 GCF_003576405.1 Clavibacter lycopersici | reverse complement strand
GACGCGCCCGTCGACGAACTGCTCCTCGACCCGCGCGACCTGGCGGCGGCGCGGCCCGTCCCGCTCCCGCTCGCCGCGCCGTGGGGCGCCGTCGCGGATCCGGCCGACCCCGCGCCGGGCGTCGCGCTCGCCGTGCGCCTCCGCCGCGCGCTCCCCGCGCCGGACGAGCTCTACCCCGAGGTCGTCGCAGGGACCACCGCCCCCGCCGCGTCGGCCGAACCGGTCGACGCCGTGCTCGTGCCGTACGCCCTGTGGGGCAACCGGTCGCCGGGCGCGATGCGGGTCTGGATCCGCGCCGCCGACACCGGCTGACGCGTCCTCCCGCGTGCCCGCACCCGGATCCACCCGATCCGGGGCGGTCGCGCGCACCTCCTCCTCCCCTTCCCCTCCTCCCATCGCACGACCCCGTCACTCCCCACCCGGTGCGCCTCGGCCGCCATCCACGAAACGAGAGTCCGATGAACAGACGAATCACCGCAGTAGGGCTGGCCCTCGCCGCCAGCCTCGCCCTCACGTCCTGCGCAGGTGCCGGAGGCGGCGCCGCGGCAGGCGGCGTCACCGGCCCCGCCGACACCGGCGGGACCATGCAGGTGCTCGCCAGCACCGACTTCTCGCACCTCGATCCGACGATGGGCTACGACACCGGCGTCGCGGACCTCTACCGGCTCATCTACCGCACGCTCACGACCGCGTCCGGCGAGGACGGCGCGACCATCGCACCCGACCTCGCGACCGACACCGGAACGCCGAACGCGGACGCCACGGTGTGGACCTTCACGCTCAAGGACGGCCTGAAGTTCGAGGACGGCTCCCCCATCACGAGCGAGTCCGTGAAGTTCGGCGTCGAGCGCTCGTTCGACCCCGCGCTCGCCATCGGCACGCCCTACACGCGCCTCTACCTCGCCGGCGGCGACACCTACGAGGGCCCGTACGAGTCGGGCGACCTCTCCTCCATCGAGACGCCGGACGAGAAGACCATCGTCTTCCACCTCAACCGCTCGGTGCCGGAGTTCGCGAGCGTGGCGGCGCAGAGCACGTTCACGCCGTTCCCGGCGGACACGTCGAAGGTCACGACGACCAGCATCGACCAGCAGCCCATCGCATCCGGGCCCTACCGGGTGACGGCGCGGACGCCGGGCTCCTCGCTCACCCTCGAGCGCAACCCCGAGTGGGACCAGTCGACCGACGACGTGCGCACCGCCAAGCCCGACGCGTGGCAGTTCACGGTCGGCCTCGACCAGGCGACCATCGACGAGCGCCTGCTCGCCGGCCAGGGTGACGACAAGGACGCGATCGCGTACACGATCACCGCCGCGAGCGTCTCCCGCATCCAGACCCCGCAGATCAAGGCGCGCACGGTGAGCGGCGACCAGGCGTGCACCACGTACCTCGGCCTCAACACGACCAAGCCGCACCTCGACGACGTGCGCGTCCGCCAGGCGATCTCCTACGCCATCGACAAGAAGTCGCTCGCCGACGTGGCCGGCGGCCCGTCCATCGCCGAGCCGGCCTCCACGATGCTCACCCCGTCGATCCCGGGCCACAAGGACTTCGACCTCTACCCGAGCCCCGACAGCGCGGGCGACGTCGACAAGGCGAAGTCCCTCCTCGCCGAGGCGGGCCTCGCCGACGGCTTCACGATGACGCTGGACGTGCGCAACCTGCCGTCGAGCCAGAAGCAGGCCGAGGCGCTGCAGCAGTCGCTCGCGAAGGTCGGCATCACGCTCGAGCTCAACATCATCGACACCTCGACCTACTACGAGACCATCGGCACGACGTCGCAGCAGCACGACGCCGCCGTCACGGGCTGGTGCCCGGACTGGCTGTCGGCCAGCACCGTCCTGCCGACGCTGTTCGACGGGCGCCAGATCAGCGCGAAGGGCAACAACAACATCGCGCAGCTGGACGACCCGGACGTCAACGCGAAGATCGACGAGGTGTCCGCGATGACCGACCTCGACGCGGCGAAGACCGCGTGGGGCGACCTGGACGAGCAGATCCAGCAGCTCGCGCCGACCGTGCCGCTGCTGTTCGCGCAGTCGGTGCTCGTGGTGGGGGAGAACGTGCGGAACGCCTACTCGAGCCCCCTCTTCGCGGGCGGGATCGACTACGCCACCATCGGCCTCCACACGGGGAAGTAGGCGGTGACCGCCACCCTGCAGGGCGCCTCCGCGCCCGACACGGCCCCCGCGTACCCGACGGGACGGCCGCCCGCCGTCACGCCGACCACGCGCGTGGTCGCGGCCCTCCGGTCGAAGCCGTCCGTGATCGCCAGCACCGCCTTCGTGATGTTCGTGCTGGTGCTCGCGGTGTTCGCGCCGCTGCTGTCCGGGATCACCGGATGGGGGCCGACGACGTTCGACCCCGACGCGGTGGACCCCGTCCTCGGCGGCCTGCCCATCGGCCCGTTCGGCGGCGTCAGCGGCTCGCACTGGTTCGGCGTCGAGCCGCAGAACGGGCGCGACATCTTCGCCCGCATCGCGTACGGCGCCCGGGTGTCCCTGCTCATCGCGGTCTCGGCCACGGTCGTCACCACGACGATCGGCGTGGTCGCGGGCATGGTCGCCGGCTACTTCGGCGGGATCGTCGACCAGATCGTGTCGCGGGTCATGGACTTCCTCATGGCCTTCCCGGCGCTGATCTTCATGATCGCGATCCTGTCGGCGCTGCCCGCGGGCAACCGGCCGGCGCTGCTCGTCCTCGTGCTCAGCGTCTTCGGGTGGCCGTACACGGCGCGCATCGTGCGGGGCCAGACGATGACGATCCGCACGCGCGACTTCGTGGAGGCCGCGCGCGCATCCGGCGCCTCGTCGATGCGCGTGATCTTCCGGGAGGTGCTGCCGAACCTGCGCGGCACCATCATCGTGCTGGCCACGCTCGCGGTGCCGAGCTACATCGGCACGGAGGCGAGCCTGTCGTTCCTCGGCGTGGGCGTGCTGCCGCCGACACCGTCGTGGGGTCAGATGATCGCCGACTCGGTGGCCTGGTACACGGTCGACCCCGCGTACTTCATCGTGCCGGGCTCGTTCCTCTTCCTCACGGTGCTGTCGTTCACGGTCTTCGGCGACCACCTCCGCACCGCGCTCGAGCAGGGGGAGGCGGCATGATCGGCTACCTCGTCCGCCGCGCCGCAGCGGCGCTGATCGTGCTCGCGCTCATCAGCCTGTTCACCTACATGATCTTCTTCCTGCTCCAGCCGGACCCCGCCGTCACCATCTGCGGCAAGACCTGCACGCCGGACAAGATCGACTCCATCCGCCAGCTCCTCGGCCTCGACCGCCCGTTCTGGGCGCAGTACGGCGACTTCATCACGGGGATCTTCACGGGCCGCACCTACGGCGACGGCCCGACGGCGATCCGGTGCGCGGCGCCGTGCCTGGGCTTCAGCTTCCAGACGCAGCAGTCCGTGCTCGACCTGATGCTGTCCCGCCTGCCCGTGAGCTTCACGGTCGCGGTCGGCGCGGCGGTCCTCTGGGTCGTGTTCGGCGTGGCCGGCGGCCTCGTCAGCGCGATCAAGCAGGGCACCGGATGGGACCGGGCCGCCATGGCCGCGGCGCTCACCGGCATCAGCGTGCCGACGACCTTCGCGGCGCTGCTGCTGCAGTACGTGCTCGTCGTGCAGCTGCAGATCCTGCCGTTCCCGCAGTCCGTGGCGTTCGGCGACGATCCCGTCCTGTGGTTCGAGTCGTACCTCATGCCGTGGGTCGTGGTCGCGCTCGGGTACGCCTCCGTGTACGCGCGGATCGTGCGGGCCAACGTGCTCGACACGCTCCAGGAGGACTACCTGCGCACGGCGCGGGCCAAGGGCCTCTCGGCGGCGCTCGTGATCCGCCGCCACGCCCTCCGGCCGTCGCTCACGCCCGTCGTCACCCTGTTCGGCATGGACTTCGCCGGCCTGCTCGGCGGCGCCCTGATCGCCGAGAGCATCTTCGGGCTCAACGGCGTCGGCAAGCTCGCCGCCGACTCCATCGCCAAGAACGACCAGCCCGTCATCATGGGCGTCACGCTCCTCGCCGCGGCCTTCGTGGTCGTGGGGAACGTGGTCGTCGACGTGCTCTACACCGTGCTCGACCCCCGAGTGAGGATCACCGCGTGACCAGCACCCCGAACCCCCATCAGCCGGAGGGCGCACGGACGCCCGCCCGCGCCGTCCCCGGGACGCCGCTGCTCGAGGTCGAGCACCTCACCATCGCGTTCCCCACCTCGCGGGGGCCGGTGGAGGTCGTGAAGGACCTCTCCTTCCGCGTGGAACCCGACAGCACCCTCGGCATCGTGGGGGAGTCCGGGTCAGGCAAGTCCATGACCTCGCTCGCCGTGATGGGGCTCGTGCCCCGCGGCGGGACGGTCACCGGATCCATCCGGCTGGCGGGCGAGGAGCTCGTCGGCCGGAGCGACCGGGAGCTCCGGGCCATGCGCGGCGAGCGCATGGCGATGGTGTTCCAGGATCCGCTCTCGTCGCTCAACCCCTACTACACGGTGGGGCTGCAGATCGAGGAGGCGTACCGCGCCCACCGCTCCGGCTCCCGGAAGGCCGTGCGGTCGACCGTGGTCGCCGCGCTCGAGCGGGTGGGCATCAAGGAGGCCGGCACGCGGGTCGACCACTACCCGCACCAGTTCTCGGGCGGGATGCGGCAGCGCATCATGATCGCGATGGCGCTGTGCCTCGAGCCCGAGCTGCTCATCGCCGACGAGCCGACCACCGCGCTGGACGTGACGGTGCAGGCGCAGATCCTCGACCTCATGCGCTCCATCCGCCAGGAGACGGGGATGGGCATGCTCGTCATCACCCACGACCTCGCCGTGGTGTCCTCCCTCGCCGACGAGGTGCTCGTCATGCAGGGCGGGCACCGCGTCGAGAGCGGCACCACCGAGCGCGTGTTCACCGCGCCGGAGGATCCGTACACGCACGCCCTGCTCGAGGCGATCCCCCGCATCGACGCCGCCTACGACCGCCAGACGACGGGATCCGCCTCATGAGCGTCCACGACACCCGCCCCGAGGCCCCGGCCGCGCCCGCCCCGGCGACGCCGGAGCCGTTCCTCTCCGCGCGCGACCTCACCAAGGAGTACGTGACGCGCGGCGGCCGCGGTCTCCGGCCGCCCGTGCGCCGCTTCCTCGCGGTCGACGGCGTGAGCCTCGACGTGCCGACCGGGCAGACGCTCTCCATCGTGGGGGAGTCCGGATCCGGCAAGTCGACGACCGCGCGCATCATCGCGCACCTGCTCGACCCCACCTCCGGCACCTTCGCGCTCAAGGGCGAGGACATGACGCACGCGACGGGCGCCGCGCTCCGCGAGTTCCGGCGGCAGGTGCAGGTGGTGTTCCAGGATCCGGCGTCGTCGCTGAACCCGCGGCACACGGTGGAGCAGATCATCAGCGCGCCCCTGCGGTACCAGGGCATCACGACGCCGGGCGGGCACGGGCAGCTCGTGCGCGACCTGCTCGACCGCGTGGGCCTGAACCCGGACCACGCGCAGCGCTACCCCGCGCAGTTCTCGGGCGGGCAGTGCCAGCGCATCGGGATCGCCCGGGCGCTCGCCGTGAGCCCGGGCCTCATCGTGTGCGACGAGGCGGTGTCCGCGCTCGACGTGACGGTGCAGGCGCGCGTGATCGCGCTGCTGCGCGACCTCCAGCGCGAGCGCGGGCTCAGCTACGTCTTCATCGCGCACGACCTCGCCGTGGTGCGGCAGCTCTCCGACCGCGTCGCCGTGATGAGCTCCGGGAAGGTCGTGGAGGAGGGCACGCGCGACGACGTGTTCGAGCGCCCCCGGCACCCGTACACGCGCTCGCTGCTCGACGCCGTGCCGCGCATCGACCCCGAGTGGGATCGGAGGCGGGCGGCCTCGCGCGTCGCCGCCGGGCTCGACGCTGCCGGCGGGTCGGCCGCGTGATCGTCGGATCCGCGACCGTCCCCGGCGTCCACGTCACCGACCACGAGATCGAGGTCCCGCTCGACTGGGCGGCGGCGCGCGCGGGCGAGCCCACCGCGACGATCACGGTGTTCGCCCGCGAGCTGGTCGCCCCCGACCGACGCGGCGACGACCTCCCCGCGCTCCTCTACCTCCAGGGCGGCCCGGGCGGGAAGTCGCCGCGCGTGATCGACGACGGCGGCTGGATCGGCCACGCCCTCCGCACCCACCGCGTCGTGCTCCTCGACCAGCGCGGCACCGGCAGGAGCACGCCCGTCACGGCGCGCACCCTGATCCGGTTCGGCGCCGACCACGAGTCCGCGGCCCGGTACCTCGCGCTCTTCCGGGCCGACTCGATCGTGCAGGACGCCGAGGCGCTGCGGCAGCACCTCGAGGGCGGGCGCCGCTGGTCGACGCTCGGCCAGAGCTACGGCGGCTTCCTCACGCTCACCTACCTGTCGCTCGCGCCCGAGGCCCTGTCGGCCTGCTACGTCACGGGCGGGCTCGCCTCGCTGGATCCGGACGCCGAGGAGGTCTACCGCCGGACCTACCCGCGCACGGCCCGGAAGAACGCCGGCTACCACGCGCGCTACCCGGGCGACGTGGGGATCCTGGCCCGCCTCGCCGACCGGCTCCAGGTCGGCGACGTCACCCTGCCCGACGGCGACGTGCTCACCGTGCGGCGCCTGCAGACCATCGGCATCGACCTCGGCATGGCACCGGGTCGCGAGCGGATCCACGCCCTCCTCGACGAGGCGCTCGACGACCGCGGCGAGCCCACCGACGTGCTGCTCGCCGAGGCGCTGCGCCTCACCTCGTACGCCGCGAACCCGCTGTTCGCCGCGATGCAGGAGAGCATCTACGCCTCCGGCACCCGGCCCGCGACCGCGTGGGCCGCCGAGCGGGAGCGCAGCAGGCACCCGGCGTTCGCGCCGACCGCCCGGCCGCTGCTGCTCACCGGCGAGATGATGTACCCCTGGATGTTCGAGGAGATCCGGCTGCTGCGCCCCTTCCGCGGCGCGGTCGAGGCGATGGCGCGACGGGACGACTGGCCGGAGCTCTACGACCCGGCCCGGCTCGCCGCGAACGAGGTCCCCGTCGCCGCCGCGATCTACCACGACGACATGTACGTGGACGCGGACCTGCAGCAGGACACGGTCGCGCGGGTGGGCAACGCCCGCGCGTGGATCACGAACGAGCACGAGCACGACGGCCTGGCGGCGCCCGGCGTCCTCGGGCGGCTGATGGACGCGATCGCCCGCGACGGAGGAGGACTGCCCCGATGACCGACACGACCCACGACACGACCCCGGGGTCCGCCGCCCCGGCGTCCGCCGACGACCGCCGTCCGCCGCGCCTCGCCCAGGTGCCCGCGTTCCGCGACCTCATGGCCGGGGGCTGGATCACGCCCGACCGCACCCCGGCCACCGTGCCCGGCGCCGTCGAGGCCGCCGCCCACCACCGCGCGCGGCTGAGCGCCGCGATGCCCGGCGTCACGATGGCCGTCGTGAGCGGCTACGCGCCCACGCGCAACGACGACTGCCGCTACGCGTTCCGCGCGGACAGCGACTTCGTGTGGCTCACCGGCGTGCAGATCGAGGGCGCCGTGCTCGTGATGCACGCGGTGCCGGGCGGCCACGACGCCGTCCTGCACGTGCCGGCGCCCGCCCACCCCGGCGATCCGCGCTTCTTCTCCGACGCCGACCACGGCGAGCTCTGGGTCGGCCCCGCGCCCGCGCACGCCGACTGGCAGCGCGTGCTCGGGATCCCGGTGCGCCACCCCGACGGCCTCGCGCGCGACCTCGCCGGCGTCCGCGGCGTGCGGCGTGCGGGTGCGGTCACGGGAGTCCCGTCCGCGCTCGCCGACGTGCCGCGCGACCCGGGGCTCGTGGCGGTGCTCGGCGAGCTGCGCGTGATCAAGGACGCGTGGGAGATCCAGGAGCTGCGCCGCGCGGTCGACGACACGGTCGAGGGCTTCGCCGAGGTCGTGCGGGCGATCCCGCGGGCTCGGGAGGCCAGCGGCGAGCGCTGGCTGCAGGGCACGTTCGACCGGCACGCCCGCACGGTCGGCACCGGCCCCGGCTACGCCACCATCGTGGGCGGCGGCGGGCACGCGACGATCCTGCACTGGGTGCGCTGCGACGGACGGCTCCGCGACGGCGAGCTCGTGCTGCTCGACATGGGCGTGGAGGCGCGCAGCCTCTACACGGCCGACGTCACGCGCACGATCCCGGTGTCCGGCGCCTTCACGCCCGAGCAGCGGCTCGTGCACGACGTCGTGGAGCGCGCCCACCGCGCGGGCCTCGACGCCGTCGCGCCCGGGCGCCCGCTCGTCGACTTCCACCACGCGTCCATGGAGGTCGTCGCGCAGGGGCTGCACGACATGGGGATCCTGCCGGTGTCGGTCGACGAGGCGCTCTCGCCCGCCGGGCAGCACCACCGCCGCTGGCTGGTGTGCGGGATCGGGCACCACCTCGGGCTCGACGTGCACGACTGCTCGGGCGCGGGGACCGCCGGCTACGACCGCGAGGTCGAGGCGGGCATGGTGCTGACGGTCGAGCCCGGCCTCTACTTCTCGCCGGACGACGCGATGGTACCGCCGGAGCTGCGGGGCATCGGCGTGCGGATCGAAGACGATATCGTGGTGACGCAGACGGGGTCCGACGTGCTGTCGGATGCGCTGCCGATCGACGCACAGGGCCTGGAGTCCTGGATGCGGGAGCAGCGGTCCCCGTCCTGATCCGAGGAGGAGGACCCGCGTGAGCCTCTCCGCCCTGCGTCCCGCACCACCGCGCGCGAGCCTCCGCGAGCACGTGCACCAGGCCCTGTCCGCGGCCATCGTCTCGGGCGAGCTGGAGCCGGGCACGCTGATCACCGTGCCCACGCTGGCCGTGCGCTTCGACGTGTCGGCCACGCCCGTCCGCGAGGCGGTGCTCGAGCTCGAGAAGCGCGGCTTCGTGGAGACGGTCCGCAACAAGGGCTTCCGGGTCACCGAGGTCAGCGACGAGGAGCTCGGCCACCTCGTGCAGGTGCGCCAGCTCCTCGAGGCGCCGGCCATGGAGCGGCTCGCCGGGAAGCTGCCCGACGGCGCGCTCCCGGGTCTCGAGGCGCTGGCCGACCGGATCGAGGAGGGGGCGCGCGAGGGAGACCTCCGCGCGTACCTCGAGGCCGACCAGGAGCTGCACCTCACCCTCACGCGCATGCTCGGCAACCCCGTGCTCACCGACGCCATCGCCGACCTCCGCTCGCGCACGCGCCTGGTCGGCCTCGCGTCGATGAAGGCGAGCAGCCTGCTGGACGCGTCGGCGGCCGAGCACCACGAGCTGCTGCGGGCGCTGGTCGCGGGCGACGGGCCCGCGGCGCACGAGCTGATGGTGCGGCACATCCGGCACGCCTCCGGCTGGTGGGCGGGGCGCGGCGAGGGCGAGGACGCGGGGGATGCGGACGCCGACGTGCCCGCCGAGCGCGCGGACACCGGCGCCTGATCCGCGGAGTCGGCCGACCGGGCTTCCCCTGGATGGCGATGTGTGACATATTACTGTCACCGCCGACCACAGCCGCCTCCCCGAGGCGCACCTACCCGTGAGAGCAGGGACCGCATGACGCGTCACGTGGTCGTCGTGGGCGGGGGCATCGTCGGCGCCGCGTGCGCACGGTCGCTCGCCCGGTCGGGGATCCGCGTCACGGTCGTCGAGCGCGCCGCCGTCGCCTCCGGCACGAGCGCGCAGGGCGAGGGCAACATCCTCGTCTCCGACAAGGGCCCGGGTGCCGAGCTCGAGCTCGCGCAGCTGGCCGCCCGCCGCTGGCCCGAGGTCGCCGCGGAGCTCGCGGACGAGCTGGGCGACGCGCTCCCCTCCATCGAGTACGAGCCCAAGGGCGGGCTCGTCGTCACCACCACCGACGAGGGCGCGGATCCGCTCCTCGCCTTCGCCGCCACGCAGCGCTCCGCGGGCGTCGACGCGATCCCCGTCGACCGGCGCCGGGCGCTCGAGCTGGAGCCGTGGCTGAACCCGGCGATCACGGCGGCCGTCTACTACCCCGAGGACGCGCAGGTGCAGCCCGCCATCGCGACCGAGGCGCTCGCGGCGTCGGCCCGGCGCGCGGGCGCGGTCGTGCGCACGGGCGTCGAGGTCACGGGCCCGATCCTCGATGCCG
>NZ_QWGT01000086.1 GCF_003576405.1 Clavibacter lycopersici | reverse complement strand
GACGACCGCGGTCGCGCTGATCGCGCTCGTGCTCGGCGCGGTCGGCGCGGTCGCGTTCGCGGTCGTGCTGCGGGGATCGCTCGAGGACGGCGTTCGCGAGGCCGCCGGGCGCACGCTCGAGACGGTCGCCGACGCGGTCGCCGCGAGCGGCCCGCAGGCGGTGACGGACCTCGGCGACGACGACCTCGTGCAGGTCCTCGATGCGGACGGTCGCGTGATCGCGCACGGCGAGGACGCCGACGGGGCGCCCCTCTTCGCCGACGACCGGGCGGACGACGTCGTCGTCGACGGGGAACGCCGGCTCGTGGTCGCGGGCGAGGTGGAGGACGCGGGCGGCGTCACCGTGGTGGTCGCCGCGTCGCTGGAGGACGCCGACGAGGCCGTCGCCGCCGTCGTCCGGCTGCTCCTCGTGGCGGTGCCCGTGGTCGTCGCGCTCGTGGCTCTGCTGACGTGGATCGTGGTGGGCCGGGCGCTCCGGCCGGTGGAGCGGATCCGACGGGACGCCGAGGCCATAGGCGACGCGCGCGGGGACGGCCGCATCGACGAGCCGGGCACGGGCGACGAGGTCGACCGGCTCGCGCGCACGCTCAACGGCATGCTCGCCCGGCTCGAGGCGGCGCGTCGGGCGCAGCAGCGGTTCGTCTCCGACGCCTCCCACGAGCTGCGCTCCCCGCTCGCGACCGTGCGGCAGCACGCGGAGCTCGCGCGCATGCACCCCGACCAGACGAGCCTCGCCGAGCTCGCGGACGTCGTGCTCGCCGAGGGCGGGCGCCAGCAGGACCTCGTCGACGCGCTCCTCGTGCTCAGCCGGCTCGACGAGCGGTCGGCCATCGACCTGCGGCCGGTCGACCTCGACGACGTCGCCCTCGACGAGGTCGCGCGGCTCCGCGGGCGCGCCGGGATCACGGTCGACGCGTCGGGGATCACCGCCTGCCGCGTGTCCGGCGACGCCCGGCTCCTCGCGCTCGCCGTCCGCAACCTCGCCGACAACGCCTCCCGGCACGCGGCGACGACCGTGACCGTCGCCACGACCGCGGGCCCCGCTGGGGTCGTGCTCACGGTCGACGACGACGGCCGAGGGATCCCCGCGGCCGAGCGGGAGCGCGTCCTCGACCGCTTCGTGCGCCTCGACGAGGGGCGCGACCGCGAGTCGGGCGGATCCGGGCTGGGGCTCGCGATCGTGCGCGCGGTCGCGGAGGCGCACGGCGGATCCGCGACCGTCGAGGAGGCGCCGGGTGGCGGCGCCCGGGTGGTTCTGCGCCTGCCGGCGCCGTCGTCCGGCGGCTGAGGCCCGGAGCCCGCGGTCCCGCCCGCTTAGGCTCCGCTTAAGGTGCCCCCGGGCATCGTGGGCGCATGACCACGCACACCGCATCGACCACCGTCCGCCGCGCCGCCCTGGCGCTCGCCCTGCCGCTCATCGGCGGTCTCGCCCTGGCCGGGTGCTCGGAGCCCGTTACCGCGCCCGCGTCCGCGCCGGGCGCCGGGTCCTCCGCCGCGTCCGCCGCGCCGACCGCCGGATCCGACGCCGCCGCGCAGCTCCCCGCCGACGGCGCGCTCGACGCCGCCGTCGCGACCGCCGTCGCCGCCGTCCCCGGCAGCGCGCTCCTCTCCGTCGACCAGGAGGCCGGCGGCACCTCGTGGGAGGTCGTCGTCGCCGAGCAGGACGGCCGCGAGCACGAGGTGCACACGGGCGCCGACGGATCCGCGGTCACCGCCGGTCCCGTCGCCGACGCGGACGACGCCGACGACCTCGCCGACAACGCCGCTCTCCTGCAGGGCGCGACGGTCGGCCACGAGGACGCCGCAGCCGCCATGACGGACACCGTCTCCGGCACGGTGACCGAGCTCGCCCTCGACGAGGACGGCGGCCGGATCCTCTGGGAGGGCGACGTCGTGGACTCCTCCGGCGTCACGCACTCGGTGCGCGTCGACGCGGGATCGGGCGACGTCGTCGGCCAGTCCGTCGACGACTGACGCCCGGCGGTACCACGGAGCCGGCCCGACCGCGAGCGGGACCGGGCGGCGGATGGCCGGGCATAGCCTGGATCCACCTGTCCCCACGAGGGACGCCACCCACTCGCGAGGAGGATCCCCGATGGACGTGCACCCCGGTGTCACCCTGCTGGACGACGACGTGCGGGACGCGCACGAGCTGTTCCGCTCGCTGCACGCGCACCCCGAGCTCTCGATGCAGGAGCATGCGACCGCGGCCGCGATCGAGGCGTACCTGGAGGCGATCGGCGCCGAGACGAGCCGTTGCGGCGGCACCGGCGTGGTCGGGATCCTCCGCAACGGCGACGGCCCGGTGGTCGCGTTCCGCGCCGACACCGACGGCCTCCCCATCCTCGAGGAGACCGGCCTCGCGCACGCCAGCCGCGACACGGGCATCGACCCGTCAGGCACCGAGGTGCCCACGATGCACGGCTGCGGCCACGACTTCCACGTCGCCGCCGCGCTCACCACCGCCCAGGCGCTCGCCGCGAACCGGGACGCGTGGGCCGGCACGATCGTCTTCGTGTTCCAGCCCGGCGAGGAGACCGGCGAGGGCGCCCGCGCGATGCTCGCCGACGGCCTCTGGGACCGGGCACCGCGCCCCGAGGTGATCCTCGGCCAGCACGTCTTCCCGCTGCCCGTCGGCATGGTCGCCACCCGCGAGGGCGCCTTCATGAGCATGTCCGACTCGTGGAAGGTGACCGTGAAGGGCCGCGGCGCGCACGGCTCGCAGCCGCAGAACTCCATCGACCCGATCGTCGCGGCCAGCGCCATCGTGCTGCGCCTGCAGACGGTGGTCGCGCGCGAGCTGGATCCGCAGGCCGCGGCAGTCGTGACCGTCGGCACGTTCCAGGCGGGCACGAAGGAGAACATCATCCCGGAGCACGCGACGCTGGGCCTCAGCATCCGCACGTTCGACCCGGCCGTGCGCGAGCGCGTGCTGGCGTCGGTGCGGCGGATCATCCTGGCCGAGGCCGCCGCGAGCGGGGCGCCCGAGCCCGAGATCGAGGAGATCGTCTCGTTCCCGCTGAACCGGAACGACCCGGAGGCGACGCGCGGGATCGTGGCGGCGCTCACCGCGCAGCTCGGGGCCGAGAAGGTCGTCGAGTCGCCGCCCATCATGGGCAGCGAGGACTTCGGGATCCTGGGCGAGGCCATCGGCGTGCCCACCGTCTACTGGGCGTTCGGCGGCGTCGAGGCGTCGGCGTTCGGCGGCGAGACCCCGCCGCCCGGCAACCACACCCCGCAGTTCGCGCCGACGATGGAGGGCACGATCGAGACGGGTGTGAAGGCCGCGACGGCCGCCCTCCTCTCGCGTGTCGGCGTGCCGCGCGCGTAGGTTCGGGAGGACACGCACACGACAGGAGGCACCACCATGTCCGACGCACTGATCGCCGGGGCCGTCGTCGCCCCGCTCGTCATCGTCTACGTCGCGCTCGTCGTGACCGCGATCGTCCAGGTCGTCCGCGACCGCGCGCTGGCCGGGCTCGCGCGCGAACTCTGGGTCGTCGCGCTCGTCGTCTTCCCCGTGTTCGGCGCGATCGCCTGGTACGGGATCGGGCACCGCACGGCCGACGCGCAGCGCGCCGTCGAGCGGCTCCGGTACGGCCTCTAGCCGCTCCCGCCCGATTCCCGCTCCCGCCCGATTCCCGCGCCCACCCGATTCCCGCGCCCGCCGCTCGACCCCGGTCAGCGGCGGGCGCGCCTGTTCTTCCAGGCCGACCACGCGCCCGTCGCCCAGAGCGCCCAGATCACGAGCAGCGGCTGGAACACCAGGCGGATCGCGCGGGCCGCATCGGTCTCGAGGCCGAACGCGGGCGTCCGCGTGACGAGCTGGGAGATGTTGCCGGGGAAGATCGCGACGAAGAACGCGGCGACGACAAGGCCGACCCAGACGCGCCAGCGGCCGAGGAGCACGAGCGACAGGCCGAGCACGATCTCCACGACGCCCGACGCGAGCACCACGAAGTCGGGATCCATCGGCAGCCACGTCGGCACCTGCGCCTGGAACGACTCCCGCGCGACCGTCAGGTGGCCGGTGCCCGCCACGATCAACACGAGGCCGAGGAGGATGCGGGCGAGCGTGCGCGGGATCGAGCGGCGGCCGCCGTCCGGGGCGATGCGCGGGTCGGCGGTCTGGGGGGACGCGGAGCTCGAGGTCATGCGCCCAGTCTGACGCGGGCGGATGCGCGTCCGGCCCACGCGGATCCCCGTGGTACCGGCCCTTCCCCGGCGAGGGGAACCGGTCCTAGGCTCCGGCATGACCTCCGACCTCCCCGACATCGCGACCGGCGCGGACACCGACGTCCTCGGCCTCGACGACCGCCCCCGCCCACCGCGCGCCGACGAGCGCGCCTGCCTCACCGGCTTCCTCGCGCTGAACCGCGCCACCGTGATCCGCAAGGCCCGCGGCCTCTCCGACGCCGACGCCGCCCGCCGGGTGCTGCCGAGCCTCACCTCGGTCGCGGGCGCCATCCGCCACCTCGCCGACGTCGAGCGCTCGTGGACGGTGGAGCTCATGGAGGCGCGCGACTACGACCGTCGCTTCGGCGGCGACGAGGACCCCGATGGCGAGTGGCGCGTCGCGCCGACGGACTCCCTCGCCGAGATCGTGGCCGACTACGAGCGGGCGTGCGCGGAGAGCGACGCCGTGATCGCCCGGCACGACCTCGACGACATCGCCGCGGCAGGCCCGCCGGACGAGATGCCGTCGCTCCGCTGGATCGTCGTGCACCTCATCGAGGAGACTGCGCGCCACGCGGGCCACGTCGACGTGGTGCGGGAGCTGGTCGACGGCGTCACGGGCGAGTGATCCGCGTCACCGGAGGACGAGCACGGCGATCCACATCGCGGCGAAGAGCAGGAGCGGGACGCCGACCGCGATGACGCCGCCGAGCGTCGGCGTCATGCGCAGCCGGCGCACCGGCTTGGGGCGGGACGCGCGGCCCGGATCGGGCAGGCCGATCGCCTCGAGCACCGCGTCGAGGGCGGTCGGGTCCTCCGGACGCTCGATGGGGTCCGCGCGCCAGCGCTCCCAGCGGTCGACCTTCGCCACGAGCGCGGTCACGGCCTCGATCACGTCGCGCCAGCGCTCGGGGTCGCGCGTCACGACGTCGTCGAACGAGGTGAGCAGCAGCCGGTCGCCGACCACCTCGATGTCGAGCCCCCGCACGCGGTCGATGAGCACGGCGAGGATGTCGGGCGTGAAGAGGTAGAGCGCGTCCCGCTCGCTGCCCGCCGGGCAGTACAGCGCGTAGTGGCGGTCGAAGTCGCCCTCCAGCGAGAGCCGCTGCTCCCGGTCCGGACGCGACATCATCGTCAGCGCACGGCGGACGATCCCCCGCCGGGCGATCACGCGGATGTGCGGCATCTCGTGGGTGAGCCGGATCATCGCGTACCCGCCGAAGCGCGGCGATCCCCCGCGCCGACCGGCCGTGACGATCTCGTGGTTCCCGAACTCGACCCCGGGCGCCGCGGTCGGCCGCATCACGCGCGTGAGGTCGAAGTAGCGGCGCGCGGATCCGAACTGCCCGTCCGACATCGGCCCCGGCAGGTACTCCATGCCGTTCGCCTCGCCGAAGCGGACGAGCCGGTAGTGGGCGCGGTAGCCGCCGCGGCGCTCGCGGGAGCGGATCACCCAGCTGCCGAAGACGACCAGCAGGATGGCGAAGATCCCGGCCATCAGCGCCTGGAAGAGGACCTGCTCGCCGGCGTCGGGCGCGCCCTCCTGCAGCGTCTCCGCCATGATCCCGGCGAAGGCCGCGAGCGCGAGGACGCAGTCCCACGTGAGGAACAGCATGAGGAAGGTGCGCGCCTTCACGCCGATCCCTTCCGCCTCCGGGTGCTCGCGGCGGAACGCCCGGCGGAAGGCGCGGAGGTCGCGCCGGCGGATCCGGTCGGTGAGCGGACCCGTGTCGAGCCGCGCCCGCGTGAGCGCCCGCACGCGGCTCACGGCAGCGTCGTGATCAGGAAGCCGAGCCCGAGGAAGACCACGGCGAGCGCGATGAGCAGGAGGAGCCCGAGCGTCGGCCGCATCCGGAGCCGTCGCCCGGCCGCCGCGACGCCGCGCGAGCGCCGTGCGCGACGGCGGGTCCGACCCGGCTCCGGCACCGCGAGCGCGTCGTCGTCCGCCGTGAGCACGGAGCGCTCCTCGCCCTCGAGCGACAGCAGCCGGTCGTCGCGCCAGCGCTCCCACCGGTCGACCTTCGCCATGAGCGCCGCGGTCGCGTCGATCACGTCGCGCCAGCGGTCGGGATCCAGCGTCACCATGTCCGCGGGCGAGCGCAGCAGCAGGCGGTCCCCGCGGATCTCCACGTCGAATCCGCGCACCCGGTCGACGAGCACCGCCATGACGTCCGGCGTGAAGAGGTAGAGGGCGTCGCGCTCGTAGCCGTCGGGGCAGTAGAGGGCCGCGTGCCGGTCGAAATCGCCCTCCAGCTCGAGGCGCTGGGAGCGCGCGACGTCGACGGTCGGCGTCATCGCGCGGCGGAGGCGCGTGCCGTTCGAGATCACCTGGATGTGCGGCAGCTCGCGGCGGAGCCCGATCATCGCGTAGCCGCCGTACTGGGTGATGCCGGACGCCTTCGAGCCCTGGCTCAGCTCGTGGTTGCCGAACTCGACGGGACGCGCGGTGCGGGGCCGCATGACGCGCGTGAGGAACATGCCGCGTGCGGCCAGCTCGCCCATGTGCCCGTCGGCGATGGGTCCCGGCGTGTAGCCCATGCCGTTGGCCCGGCCGAAGCGCGTGAGGCGGTAGTGGGCGCGGATCGTGCTGCGGCGACGGCGGGTGCGGATGAGGCGCCAGGCGAAGAAGACGCCGGTGCCGAGCAGCGGGATCCCGAAGACCGTCATGCCGAGGGCGTCGCCGCGGGTCTCGGGGTCCTGCGCGAAGATCGCGCCGAGTCCCGCGACGAGCACGAAGACGCCGCCGAGCGGGATCGCGAGCACGGCGAGGATGCCCAGGGCGATCCGGCCGAGGAGGAACAGCGGCGAGACGAGCACGGGGAACCGCGCGGTGAACTCGCGGCGGAACCGGCGGAGGTCGTCGCGGTCGATGCGGCCGGTCAGCGGCGTCGTGTCCAGCTGCGGCCGGCTGGGCGCGTGCGTCGTCATGGATCCCCTGTCCCGCGGCATCCCGGCCGCCCGTCCACCGTACCGAGGGCGCGCGCGGCGGCCGGACGCGCGGGCGCCCCCAGGTCGGGCGGCACGGATCCTGCGGGATCAGCGCGGGGCCCTGTCAGCGCGGGAACGGCGTCGCGCCCACCCTCTCGTACGCGGCCCACGCGTCGACCGGCCCACGGCCCGCGACCGCGTACTCCCCGATCGCGCGGGCCTTGTAGATCGCCGGGTTGTGGCTCGCGACGACGCGGGCGTTCCGCCAGTGCCGATCGAGCGCGCGCTCGCGGAACGTGGCGGACGCTCCCCCGACCTCGAACAGCAGCGTCGCGGCGGCAGGTACCTGGTCGACCGCGTGCACCTGCGCCTGGTACACAGCGTTCTCGGCCGCGTCGAGCGTGGGGCCGTCGAGGGCCTCGCCTGGCGGGGCGGTCGCGACCGCGGCGTCGAGCCGGGCGGCGGCCGCGAGGGTGGCGGACCGCACCGTGAAGGCGGCCGTGGAGATCCGGCCGACGACGTCGAGCACCTGCGGGTCGTCCTTCGGGAGCGCGGCGTTCGCGTGGATGTAGGTGCGCGTGCGGCTGCGCACGTACGCGACCGCGTCGCGCTCCACCTCCTGCGCGATGCCGGCCAGCACCGCCACGAGGTAGAGCTGGTAGAAGGCCTGGATGTGGCTCAGCGGCGCCTCGCGGTAGGCGGTGACGGTCGCCGGATCCACCTCCACGCCCGCGAAGGTCGTGGTGCCGCTCGCGGTGAGGGTCTGGCCGAACGCGTCCCAGTCGTCGACCGCGGTGACGCCCGGTGCGTCGGTCGGGATCGCGAGGGTCACGCGCTCGAGGCCGCTCCCGTCGGCGGCCTCGCGGCCCGCGGCGAGGTAGATCCAGTCGGAGTAGAGCGTGCCCGTGGAGTAGTACTTGGTGCCGTTCAGCAGCCAGCGGCCGTCGCGCTCCTGGAGCGTCGTGGAGATGTCGGCGAGCGTGTTGCCGGTCTGCTCGCTCGTGGCGTTGCCGACGATGGCGCCGGACGCGATGCGGCGGATCCACTCCTCGCGCGCGGGGCCGGGAGGCCGGCGCAGCACGAGCTCGACGTACCCGAAGTGCCCGCGCAGCAGGTGCCCGACGTTCGCGTCGGCGGCCGACAGCTCGATCACGAGCTCCGTCAGCTGGGCGATGGACGCGCCGCGGCCGCCGTCCGCGACGGGCAGCCGGATCGCACCGAAGCGCGCCTCACGGAGGAGCGCCACGGCGTCGAAGGCCAGCTCCCGGTCGCGCTCGCGGGCGACTGCGCCTGCGCGGATCCGGTCGAACAGCGGCAGGAACTCGGCGCGCAGCGCAGCGGTGTCGGCCACCCCCGTCGCCGAGCCGGGCGTCACGAGAACGCGCCCCGGTACGCCGCCGCCGGGTGCGACTCCGGCAGCCGGTCGCGCCCGGTGAGCTTGTGCCGCAGCGTGCCCGGCTCGTACTCGCGCTGCTGCAGACCGCGCTCCTGGAGCACGGGCGTGACGTGGTCGACGAAGTCCTCGTAGCTGCCGGGGAGGGTCCAGTTGATGACGTTGATCCCGTCGACCCCCGCCTCCTGCCAGCCCGCGAGCACGTCCGCGATCTGCTCGGGCGTGCCGACGACGCGGCCGCGCAGCTTCGCGGAGAGCCGCGCGAGATCGGCGATGGTGGGCTCGCGGTCGGGCGACGCCTCGCGCAGCCAGTTGAGGTGGCTCTGCCCGGCCTGCGTCTCGACCTGCGAGAGCGGGGTGGCCGGGTCCAGCTGCTCGCCGGTCTTCGGGTCGAAGCCGAGATTGGAGTGCAGGAGGAAGCCGTCGGCGGAGAGGTACTCGTCGATCTCGGCCTCGTTGCGCTTCGCCTCCTCCTCCGTGCTGCCGGTGATGAAGGAGAGCCCGAGCCAGAAGGAGAGGTCGGACGCCCGGCGGCCGGCGTCCACGGCGAGCGCCCGGGTGTCCTCGATGAGGGCGCGGGTCTTCTCGGGCGTCGACGACAGGATGAACTGCGCCTCCGCGTTCCGTGCGGCGAAGCGGCGGCCGACGGGCGAGGATCCGGCCTGGAACAGCACGGGCGTGCGCTGCGGCGACGGCGACGACAGGTGCGGGCCGGCGACCTTGTAGCGCGGGCCCTCGTGGTCGATGCGGTGGATCTTGGACGCGTCCGAGAACACCCCGCGCTCCTTGTCGCGCTGGAGCGCGTCGTCGTCCCACGAGCCCTCCCACAGCTTGTAGACGACGTCGAGGTACTCGTCCGCCCAGGCGTAGCGGGCGTCGTGGTCCTCGAGCCCGTCGTGGCCGAAGTTGCGGGCGGCGCCGTCGAGCGCGCTCGTCACGACGTTCCAGGCGATGCGCCCCTTGGAGATGTGGTCGAGCGTCGACACCTTGCGGGCGAAGTCGAACGGGTGCGCCTGCAGCACGGAGCTCGTGAACGCGAAGCCGAGGTGCTCGGTGCTCACGGCGAGCGCGGAGATCAGCACGGACGGGTCGTTGCTCGGGAACTGGAGGCCCTCGCGCGCGTTGACGTCGTAGGCGCCGTCGCCCGGTCCGTAGAGGCCCACCACGTCGGCGAAGAACATGGCGTCGAAGCGGCCGCGCTCGAGCGTCTTGGCGAGGTCCACCCACAGCTCGACGTCGTCGAACTCGTGCTGCCGCGCGGACGGGTGCCGCCACAGGCCGTGCTGGATGTGGCTGGCGGTGTTCATCACGAACGCGGCGAAGCGGAGCGGGGGCCGGGCGTCGGGCATGGGGGTCCTCTCGTCGGGGTCCCACCCTCCCACTCGCTTCCCCACGCGCCGGAATCCGGGGCGGCCCGTGTGACGCGGGGTTACCGGCCTGCGTTACGCGCCGTGACCGCGGCCCTTCCCCGCGCGCGGGATCACGGGCCACGGTGGGCGGCAGCCGAGCGGATCCCCTCTCGGCCTTCCCCTGCACCGCAGCCGCCCCGGATTCCGGCGCGTGGGGAAGCGAGTGGGAGGGTGGGACCCCGACGAGAGGACCCCCATGCCCGACGCCC
>NZ_QWGT01000085.1 GCF_003576405.1 Clavibacter lycopersici | reverse complement strand
CTCGGCGGCGGGCGCCGGCGCGCCGGGCGCGTCGGCCGCGGAGGGGACGGGGGCGAGGGTCGGAGAGGACATGACGGCTCGATTCTCCCAGACGGGACGGCGGGCGGCGGACGCGGGACGGGATCCGCGCGGGGGCCAGGCGGCGCGCGCCTGGGGAGGGTGGGTCAGATGGCGCGTTCCGCCGGCTCTGCCGCGAGTTCGGCGCCGGCCTCTACGTCAGCGAGATGATCACGAGCCGCGCGCTCGTCGAGCGCACGCCCGAGTCCATGCGCCTCATCACGCACCACCCGTCGGAGAAGGTGCGCTCCATCCAGCTCTACGGGGTGGATCCGAAGACCGTGCGCGAGGCCGTCACCATGCTCGTCGCGGAGGACCGCGCCGATCACATCGACCTGAACTTCGGGTGCCCCGTGCCGAAGGTCACCCGCAAGGGCGGGGGAGCGGCGCTGCCCTGGAAGCTCGGGCTGTTCACCGACATCGTCGAGGGCGCCGTGAAGGCGGCGGGCGACATCCCGCTCACGGTCAAGATGCGCAAGGGCATCGACGCCGACCACCTCACGTACCTCGAGGCCGGCCGCGCCGCCGAGGGCGCGGGCGTCGCGTCCATCGCGCTGCACGCCCGCACGGCGAGCGACTACTACAGCGGCCACGCCGACTGGTCGGCCATCGCGAAGCTCAAGGAGGCCATCGCGAGCGTCCCGGTCCTCGGCAACGGCGACATCTGGGCGGCGGAGGACGCCATCCGGATGATGGACGAGACCGGTGCCGACGGCGTGGTCGTCGGCCGCGGCTGCCTCGGCCGTCCGTGGCTCTTCGGCGACCTCGCGGCCGCGTTCCACGCGCGCGCCGCAGGCCTCGATCCCGCCGCCACGCCGCGCGCGCAGCCCTCGCAGGGCCAGGTCGCCGACACCTTCCGCCGCCACGTCGAGCTCCTCGCCGAGTTCTTCGAGAGCGAGGAGCGCGGCTGCCGCGACGCGCGCAAGCACGTCGCCTGGTACTTCAAGGGCTATCCCGTCGGCGGCGACCTGCGGGCCGCGCTCGCCTCCGCGTCGTCGCTCGACGAGATCGACGGCCTGCTCGCCACCCTCGACCGCGACCAGCCCTACCCGGGCGCGGGCGCCGAGGGCGCGCGCGGCCGCCAGGGCAGCATGAAGCGCACGGCGCTGCCGGACCGGTGGCTCGAGAGCCGCGACATCGACGCGCAGGATGCGATGGACATCGCGGACGGGGAGATCCACAACAGTGGCGGTTGAGAGCGTGCAGGAGCGGTCGGCGTACAGCGCCACCGACGCCGAGCGGTGGTACCCCGAGCAGCACTCGTCCCGCAGGAGCGACTTCGCGCGCGACCGCGCCCGCCTGCTGCACTCCAGCGCGCTCCGCCGCCTGGCCGCCAAGACCCAGGTGCTGAGCCCGATGGCCGGCCTCGACTTCGCCCGCAACCGCCTCACGCACTCGCTCGAGGTGGCGCAGGTGGGCCGCGAGCTCGCCTCCAGCCTCGACCTGGATCCCGACGTCGTCGACACCGCCTGCCTCGCGCACGACATCGGGCACCCGCCCTTCGGGCACAACGGCGAGCGGGCGCTCAACGACTGGGCGTCCGACATCGGCGGCTTCGAGGGCAACGCGCAGACGCTGCGCCTGCTCACCCGGCTCGAGCCCAAGGTCATCGGGCCGGAGGGCCGGCCGTACGGCCTCAACCTCACGCGCGCCAGCCTCGACGCGAGCTGCAAGTACCCGTGGCCGAGCTCGCAGTCCGTGCCGGATCCCTCGGGCCGCGGCAAGTTCGGCTTCTACGACGACGACGTGGCCGCCTTCGAGTGGCTCCGCGAGGGCGCGCCCGCGGGCCGCCGCTGCATCGAGGCGGAGGTCATGGACCTCAGCGACGACATCGCGTACTCGGTGCACGACTTCGAGGACGCCATCGTCGGCGGCTACGTCGACGTGCGGGCGCTCGGCGCCCGCGTCGACCACGAGGAGCTCGTCGACTCGATGGTCGCGTGGATCGGCGGGGCGCACTCGCACGAGGAGCTCATCCAGGCGTTCGACCGGCTCGACTCGCTCGACGTGTGGGTGGACGAGTACGACGGCGGGCGCGGCGCGCAGGCCGCCCTGAAGGACCTCACGAGCCAGCTCATCGGCCGGTTCGCGGGCGCCGCCACGCAGCTCACGCGCGCCACGCACACCGACCGCAGCCTCATCCGCTTCGGTGCGCACGTCGTGGTCCCGCGGGCCATCCAGGCGGAGATCGCGGTGCTCAAGGGCATCGTCGCGGCGTTCGTCATGTCGAAGAACACGCGCCAGCCCATCTACGCCCGTCAGCGCGAGGTGCTCGCCGGCCTCGCCGACGCCCTGCACGCGCGCGGCGCCGACGAGCTCGACCCGGGCTTCGCGGGCGACTGGCACCAGGCGGCGGACGACGGCGCCCGCAAGCGCGTCATCGTCGACCAGGTGGCCAGCCTCACCGACCAGTCGGCCATCGCCTGGTACGAGCGCCTGTGCGCCAGGCCCGTCTTCTGAGCCGCCTGGGCGGGCCGCGGCCCGGACGTAGGATGCAGCAATGGCCCTGATCCGGAAGAGCGACATCGACGAGGTCCGCTCCCGGGTCAACCTCGGAGACGTGGTGGGGGAGTACGTCACGCTGAAGTCCGCGGGCGTCGGATCCCTGAAGGGCCTCTGCCCCTTCCACGACGAGCGCACCCCGAGCTTCCACGTGCGGCCGCAGGTCGGCTTCTACCACTGCTTCGGATGCGGCGAGGGCGGCGACGTCTACACGTTCCTGCAGCGCATGGACCACGTCACGTTCGCCGAGGCCGTCGAGCGCATGGCGCAGCGGATCGGCTACCAGCTGCACTACGAGGACGGCCAGGCCGCTACCGACCAGGGAAACCGGTCGCGCCTCCTCGGTGCGAACGAGGCGGCCGCGGAGTTCTTCGTCGAGCAGCTCGGATCCGAGGAGGCGGAGATCGGCCGCACCTTCCTCGGGGAGCGCGGCTTCGACCAGGGCGCGGCGCAGCGCTTCGGCGTCGGATTCGCCCCGCAGAGCTGGGACGCGCTCTCGACGCACCTCAAGGCCAAGGGCTACACGGAGGCCGAGCTCGTCACCGCCGGGCTCCTCAGCCAGGGCGACCGCGGGGCGTACGACCGGTTCCGCGGCCGGCTCGTGTGGCCCATCCGCGACCTCACGGGCGCCACCGTCGGCTTCGGCGCGCGCCGCCTCCGCGAGGACGACAAGGGCCCCAAGTACCTCAACACCCCCGAGACGCCCGTCTACCACAAGAGCTCCGTGCTCTACGGGCTCGACCTCGCCAAGCGCGACGTGAGCCGCGGCCGCCAGGTCGTCGTGGTCGAGGGCTACACGGACGTCATGGCGTGCCACCTCGCCGGGATCACCACGGCGGTCGCCACGTGCGGCACGTCCTTCGGCGTCGACCACATCAAGGTGCTCCGCCGCGTGCTCGGCGACGACAGCGGCCTCGGCGAGGTCGTGTTCACGTTCGACCCCGACGCCGCGGGGCAGAAGGCCGCCATGCGCGCGTTCTCCGAGGAGCGCCGGTTCGCCGCCCAGACCTACGTCGCGGTCGGCCCCGACGGGCTGGATCCCTGCGACCTGCGCCTCACGCGCGGCGACGACGCCGTCCGCCGCATGATCCAGGGCAAGAAGCCCATGTTCGAGTTCGCGATCAAGCAGATCCTCGCCGACCACGACCTCGACACCGTCGAGGGGCGCGTCGCCGCCTTGCGGGCCGCGGCACCGGTGGTCGCCGACATCCGCGACCCGTCGCTCCGCCCCGGCTACGCGCGCGAGCTCGCGGGCTGGCTCGGGATGGACCTCACCGAGGTGGGCAGGGCCGTCCAGACGGCCGGGCGCAGCATGCCCGCCGACGGCGCCGACCGCTCCGGCGGCTCGCCGCAGGGGCGCCACGCGCAGGGCGGGCAGCACGGCGGGGGATCCGGCCGCGGCGACGAGGAGGGGATCGAGAGCGCCCGCTCCATGTCGCTCATGGACCTGCCGACCGACCTGGCCACCCGCCTCGAGCGCGACGCCCTGATGGCGATGCTGCAGCACCCCGAGCTCGTCGGGAACGACCTCGTGATGCGCGCGGCCCAGGTCGCGTTCGTCAACGAGAGCCTCGCGGTGGTGCGCGACGGCGTGATCGCGAGCATGGAGGCGCTCGGCGGCGCGGACTGGCTGTCGCGCGTGGCCCTCGAGGTGCCGGAGTCGTTCGCGACGCTCGTGAAGCAGCTCGGCGTCGCGCCGCTGCCGAACCGCGGCGACGCCGACAAGCTCGCCGTCTACGTGAAGGGCGTCACGGCCGAGCTCGTCGGCCGCGACCTGCTGCGCCGGAAGGCCGACCTCATCGGGCGGCTGCAGCGCACCGACGCGACCCACGAGCGCGAGCGCTACCAGGAGATCCAGCGCGAGCTGATGCAGGTCGAGGCCGAGCGGCGCGCATTGCGCGAATAGCGGGAAATCGGTCGGCGCGAAGTGCTCTGCGCGCACGGGAGAGGCGCCCGGGCCATGTTTCATTCGTGTGAAGAAGCGTCCCCGCACGTCCCCCGGGTCCGGGCTGCTGTTTCCCGTGTGTTAGAAATCATGCACAGCACAGCGTCCGTGTCTTCCCGATGCGCGGGCGCGATCCCCTTCATGAAAGAGGCACTCGGAACATGACGTCCGCATTCACCCGGCGCTCTCGCGTCCTGCTCGCCACGGCCGGATTCTCCGCCGCAGCACTCGTCCTCGCCGGCTGCTCCGGCGGATCCGGCGACCCGCTCGCCGAGGACGGCGCGTCCGGCGGCGGATCCATCGTCGTCGGCACGACCGACAAGGTCCTCTCGCTCGACCCCGCCGGCTCGTACGACAACGGCTCGTTCGCGGTGCAGAACCAGGTCTACCCGTTCCTCTTCAACAGCCCCTACGGCAGCCCCGACGTCGAGCCCGACCTCGCCGTCTCCGGCGAGTACACGTCGCCCAACGAGTTCACGGTCGAGCTGAAGCCCGACCTGAAGTTCGCGAACGGCCACGCGCTCACCGCGAGCGACGTCAAGTACACCTTCGACCGCACCGCGGCGATCGCGGCCAACGGCGCCGACAACGGCAACGGCCCGTCGTCGCTCCTCGCCAACGTCGAGTCCGTCGCGGCGCCCGACGACACCACCGTCGTCTTCACGCTGAAGACCGCGAACGACCAGACGTTCGAGCAGGTGCTCTCCAGCCCCGCCGGCCCCATCGTCGACGAGGAGGTCTTCCCGGCCGACGCGCTCGCCGACCCGGCCGACATCGTCGCGGCGAACGCCTTCGCGGGCCAGTACGTCATCACCGACTTCGACCTCAACCAGCTCGTCGCCTACGCGCCGAACCCCGACTACCAGGGCGTCCTGCCGAAGGCCGAGAACGGCGGCGTGACCGCGCGCTACTACGCGGACGAGACCACGATGAAGCTCGCCGTGCAGAACGGCGAGATCGACGTCGCGGGCCGCTCGCTCGGCGCGACCGACATCGCGGACCTCAAGAAGGACGACTCCGTCCAGGTCATCGACGGCCCCGGCGGCGAGATCCGCTACATCACGTTCAACCTGAACACGCAGCCCTTCGGCAAGACCACGGGCGAGGCCGACGAGGCGAAGGCCCTGGCCGTCCGCCAGGCCGCCGCCGACCTCATCGACCGCGATGAGCTGTCGACCGAGGTCTACAACGGCACCTACACGCCGCTCTACTCCTACGTGGCCGATGGCCTCTCCGGCGCCAACGAGGCGCTCAAGGGCGTCTACGGCGACGGCGACGGCGGACCGGACGCGGACAAGGCCGCGAAGGCCCTGGCCGACGCCGGCGTGCAGACGCCCGTCGCGCTGCAGCTGCAGTTCAACCCGGACCACTACGGCGCCGGCTCGGACGACGAGTACTCCCTCATCAAGCAGCAGCTCGAGGCGACCGGCCTGTTCCAGGTCAACCTGCAGTCCACGATCTGGGACCAGTACAGCAAGGCCCGCGTCAACGACGAGTACCCGGCCTACCAGCTCGGCTGGTTCCCCGACTACTCGGACGCGGACAACTACCTGACGCCGTTCTTCTCCCCGCAGTCCTTCGTCAAGAACCACTACGACAACCCCACCGTGACGGACCTCATCACGCAGCAGCTGTCGGAGGCGGACACCACGAAGCGCGCCGAGCTCATCGGCCAGATCCAGGACGAGGTCGCCGCCGACCTGCCGACCCTGCCCCTGCTCCAGGGCTCGCAGGTCGCGGTGGCCGGCAAGGACGTGAAGGGCGTGACGCTCGACGCCTCCTTCAAGTTCCGCTACGCGCCGATCACCAAGGGCTAGCAGGCCCGACGGAGGCCGTCTCCTAGACTGACGGCCTCCACGGATGGGGCGTCCCGCTGCGGCGGGACGCCCCATGCCTGTGCCACCCGCGCTGGCACCCGACCGGACGCACCACCCGCACGCTCGACCCGAAAGGCATCTCCGCCGTGACCGTCACTCCGGACGCGATTCCCGCGTCCGCGCCCCCCGGGGCGCAGCAGCCCAGAGCCCGGAAGCAGGGGATCGGGCTCGGCCAGTACATCCTCATCCGCGCCGTGCTCATCATCCCGACCGTGTTCATCCTCGTGACGCTGGTCTTCTTCCTCATGCGCATCGTCGGCGACCCGATCTCCGCCGCCGTGGGCGACCGCCTGACGCCGGAGCAGCTCCAGGAGCGCCTCGCGACCGCCGGCTTCGACCGGCCGATCATCGTCCAGTACCTCGAGTACCTCGGCCAGATCGCCACGGGCAACTTCGGCCGCTCGCTCACCGACAACCGGCTCATCAGCGAGGTGCTGCTCCAGTACGGCTCGGCCACGCTCGAGCTCGTCATCTACTCGCTCATCGTCGCGTTCCTCATCGGCATCCCGCTCGGCCTCGTCGCCGCGTACTTCAAGGACCGCACGCCCGACGCCGTGCTGCGGATCCTCGCGATCCTCGCCTACGCCACGCCCGTCTTCTTCGCGGGTCTGCTGCTCAAGCTCGTCTTCTCGGTGTGGCTCGGGATCCTGCCGCTGTCCGGCCGTGCCGACACGCGCGTCGAGGTCGCCCTCGGCCGGCTGGAGAACCCGACCGGCATCTACCTGATCGACGCCATCCGCCTCGGCAGCCCCACGGCGGTGGGCGACGTGCTCGAGCACGCGGTGCTCCCGGCTCTCGCGCTGGGCCTCCTCACGGCGGGCATCTTCCTGCGGCTCGTCCGCACCAACGTGATCTCCACGCTCGGCACCGAGTACGTGGACGCGGCGCGCTCCCGCGGCGTCGGCGAGTTCCGCCTCACGACGCGGCATGCGCTGAAGCCCGCGCTCATCCCGATCATCACGGTCGTCGGCCTGCAGATCGCCGTGATGCTCGGCGGCGCGGTGCTCACGGAGACCACGTTCGAGTGGCGGGGCCTCGGCTTCCAGCTCGCGCAGTACCTGGCGGCGCGCGACTTCGTCGCCGTGCAGGGCATCGTGGCGCTCCTGGCCGTGATCGTGGCCGTGACCAACTTCATCGTCGACGTCGTCGCGGCGCTCATCGACCCGCGAGTGAGGTACTGACATGACCGACACCACCACGGCACCCGCGCCCGCCCCGGCGCGCCGCACCCTGTTCCAGCGCCTGCCGCTCGTGTCGCACGTGCGGCAGAGCGTGGGCCTCCAGCGCGGCATGCTCGTCGCCGGCATGGTCATCACGGGGATCTTCATCCTGCTGGCGGCCTTCGCGCCGCTCATCGCCCCGTTCGGCTTCGCGCAGGGCCGCGACGACAGAGGCTCCTTCCCGCGCCAGTCCGCGCCCGACGGCACGCACATCTGGGGCACCACGGTCGGCGGCTACGACGTGTTCTCCCGCGTCGTGTGGGGCACGCAGACCGCGCTGTCCGTGGTCGTGATCGCCGTGATCCTGTCGCTGTTCGTCGGCGTGCTGCTCGGCGTGGTCTCGGGCTACCTCGGCGGCTGGCTCGACCGGATCCTCGTCGTCATCGCCGACGCCATCTACCCGTTCCCGACGCTGCTGCTCGCCATCGTGGTGAGCATCGTGCTGAACGGCGGGCAGTCGAGCCTCTGGGGCGGCATCCTCTCGGCGGCCGTCAGCATCACGGTCGTCTACATCCCGCAGTACTTCCGGGTGATCCGCGCCGAGGTCGTGCGGCTGAAGGCGGAGGCGTTCGTCGAGAGCGCCAAGGTCATCGGCACGTCGACGCCGCGGATCATGTTCGTGCACGTGCTGCGGAACTCCACCCGCACGCTGCCGCTGATCCTCACGCTCAACGCGTCCGAGGCCATCCTCACGCTGGCGGGCCTCGGCTTCCTCGGCTTCGGCATCTCGCCGACGTCGGCCGCCGAGTGGGGCTACGACCTCAACCGCGCGCTCGCGGACACCGCGAGCGGCGTCTGGTGGACGGGCGTCTTCCCCGGCGTCGCCATCGTGCTCCTCGTCCTCGGGCTCACGCTCGTGGGCGAGAGCGTGAACGACATCTCCGACCCCAAGCTGCGCGCCCGCAAGCGCGCCGAGAAGAAGAAGGTGTCCGCATGAGCGACGTCGTCTCCATCCGCGACCTCGGGGTGACCTTCGCGACCGACGGCGGCGACGTCCGCGCGGTCGACGGCGTGTCCCTCACGGTCTCGCCCGGCGAGATCCTCGCCATCGTGGGGGAGTCGGGGTCGGGCAAGTCCGTCACCGCCCGCACGATCCTCGGCCTCCTGCCGGACACCGCCGTCACCGACGGCGCCGTGCTCCTCAGCGACCGCACCGGCCAGGGCGCGGTCGACGTGCTCTCGATCTCGGCCGACCAGCTGCGCCAGGCGCGCGGCCGCGACGTCGCGATGGTGTTCCAGGAGCCGTCCACGGCCCTCAACCCCGTTCACACGGTGGGCTGGCAGATCGTCGAGGGCCTCCGCGCCCACGGCCGCGTCTCGAAGAAGGAGGGCCGCGCGAAGGCGATCGACATCCTCCGCCGCGTGGGCATCCCGGATCCCGAGACCCGGGTCGACCACTACCCGCACCAGTTCTCGGGAGGCCAGAAGCAGCGCGTCGTCATCGCGATGGCGCTCGTGCTGGATCCCGGCCTCATCGTCGCCGACGAGCCGACCACCGCGCTCGACGTGACCGTGCAGGCCGAGATCCTCGACCTGCTGCGCCGCTGCCGCGACGAGTTCGGCGCGGCCGTGATCCTCATCACGCACAACATGGGCGTGGTGGCCGACCTCGCCGACCGCGTCGCGGTCATGTACCGCTCGCGGCTGGTGGAGCAGGCCGACGTGGCCACGCTCTTCGCGTCGCCGAAGGAGGAGTACACGCGGAACCTGCTGGCCTCCGTGCCGAAGCTCGGCGAGGGCGTCGCCGCCACCGTGGAGCGGGCGGCCGTGCGCACCCGGGCGCGCGAGGCGTCGGGATCCACCGCGGCGCCCGTCGTGGTGGCGAAGGGGCTCGAGATCGAGTACCCGGGCCGCCTCGGCAGCCCCGCGTTCCGTGCCGTGAAGGGCGTGGACCTGCACATCGAGGCCGGCGAGGTCCTGGGGCTCGTGGGGGAGTCGGGCTCCGGCAAGACCACCATCGGCCGCGCCATCGCGGGTCTCACGCCCGTGACGGGCGGATCCATGACCGTGCTCGGCACCGAGATGCTGGGCGTGCGCGAGCGCGCCTTCCGGAAGCTCCGCGCCGACATCGGGTTCGTGTTCCAGGACCCGGCGACGAGCTTCAACCCGCGCCTCACGATCGCCGAGTGCGTGGCCGAGCCGCTCATCGTGCACGGCCGGGCGAAGACCCCGCAGGCCGCGCGCGGCCGCGTCGACGAGCTGATGGAGGCCGTGCAGCTGCCGAAGGCGTTCGGCGACCGGTACCCGCACGAGCTCTCGGGCGGGCAGCGGCAGCGCGCGAGCCTCGCCCGCGGGCTCGCGCTCGAGCCGTCGCTGCTCGTCGCGGACGAGCCGACCAGCGCGCTCGACGTGTCCGTGCAGGCGCGCGTGCTGGAGCTCTTCGCCGAGCTGCAGCGCGAGCTCGGGTTCGCGGCGCTGTTCATCAGCCACGACCTGGCCGTCGTCGACCTCCTGGCCGACCGCATCGCCGTGCTCTACCGCGGCGAGCTGGTCGAGGAGGGCACGGGCGCCGAGGTGCTCGGGAACCCGCAGCACCCCTACACGCAGCGGCTGCTGGCGTCGCTGCCCGTGCCGGACCCGGGCGAGCAGGCCGAGCGGCGCGCCCGGCTGCACGCGCTCCGGGCCGCCGAGCGGCCCGCGGGCTAGGGGCTCCGAGCGGGGCCCGGCCGACCCCGGGCATG
>NZ_QWGT01000084.1 GCF_003576405.1 Clavibacter lycopersici | reverse complement strand
GCGCATCGCTCGCCGACGCGTGGGCCGCCGCGAGCGACGCCGCGCGGGAGGCCGCCGACGCGACCGCCGCCATGAAGCCCGGCATCGGGCGCGCCCGATCGCACGGCGACCGCTCCGTCGGCACCCCCGACCCCGGCGCCATCTCGCTCGCGCTCATCACCGCAGCCGTCGGGCGCACGCTCGCCGACCGGTGAGACTCGCCGACCGGTGAGATCCATCGACACCACCACCAGCACCACCCAGAGGAGGACCGGATGACCAGGACCTGGCGCATCGTCGTCGGCGCGGACGACGCGGGATACGACCACAAGGAGGCGATCAAGGCCGACCTCGAGGCGAGCGGCCTCGTCGCCTCGGTGGTGGACGTGGGCGTCGACGCCGACGGCCACACCAACTACCCGACCGTCGCGACGACGGCGGCCGAGATGGTCGCGCGCGGCGAGGCCGACCGGGCCGTGCTGATCTGCGGCACGGGCCTCGGCATGGCCATCGCGGCGAACAAGGTGGCCGGCGTCCGCGCCGTCACCGCGCACGACGGCTTCTCGGTGGAGCGGAGCGTGCTCTCCAACGACGCGCAGGTGCTCTGCATGGGACAGCGGGTCGTCGGCGTCGAGCTGGCCAGGCGGAACGTGCGCGAGTGGCTGACCTACGAGTTCGACACGTCGAGCGCCTCGAACGACAAGGTCGACGAGATCCGCGCGTACGAGGCGAAGTAGGGCCGTGCCCGCGGAGCCGGCCGCGCCGCCGGTCGTCATCGGCGTGAGCCTCAAGATGTACCTGGGCCACGCCGAGACGGTCGCGTGGTGCGAGGCCGTGGCGTCCATCGCGCGGACGCATCCGGCGTCGACGGGCGGCGAGGCGGAGCTCGTGGTGCTGCCGTCGTACCTGTCGGTGCCGGCGGCGGTCGGGATCCTCGACGGGCTCGCCGCCGTGGGCGCGCAGGACCTCGCGACCGAGGACGCCGGCGCCTTCACGGGCGAGGTCTCGGGCGGGCAGATCCGGGAGATCGGCGGCGCGTTCGTCGAGGTGGGCCACGCTGAGCGGCGTCGGCTCTTCGGCGAGACGGACGAGGTCGTGCGCCGGAAGGCCGACGCCGCGCTGCGGGCGGGACTCGTGCCGATCCTCTGCCTCGGCGAGGAGGCCAGGCAGGATCCGGCCGACGCCGCCCGCGAGTGCATCCGCCAGCTCGACGACGCGCTCGCACTCGCGGCGGAGCGCGGGCACGGCGGCCGGATCGTCGTGGCGTACGAGCCGCAGTGGGCGATCGGCGCGGCCGAGCCCGCGTCGGACGTGCACATCCGCGGGGTGTGCCGGGAGCTGCGGGCGCACGTCGAGGCGCTCGACGCGCACCCCGGATCCGCGGTCATCTACGGCGGCAGCGCCGGCCCCGGACTCCTCACCCGCATCGGCGACGACGTCGACGGCCTGTTCCTCGGCCGGTTCGCGCACGACCCGCGGGCGGTCGCCGTGATCCTCGACGAAGTGCACGCACGCGCCGCGGCCCGGCCGGCGCCCGACGCCTCCCGCTGACGGCAGACTGTCCTGGTGACCTCCGGCCTCCCGCTCGACGCGACCTCGATGCCCGCGCGGCAGGGGCTCCGCGACCGCGTCTACGACCTCGTGCTCGACATGCTCATGGGATCCGCGATGGAGCCGGGCTCCCGCCTCGCCATCGACCAGATCGCGCGCGACCTCCACGTCTCCCCCACGCCCGTGCGCGAGGCGCTCGTGCAGCTGGAGCGCACCGGCCTCGTCGCGCGCGAGGCGCACAAGGGCTACCGGGTCGCGCCGCCCATCGCCGGGGAGCAGCTCGAGGCGCTGTTCGACGCGCGCCTCGTGCTCGAGGGCGGGGCGACGGCGCTGGCGGCCGCGGATCCGACGCGCCTGGTGCCGGCGCTCGAGGACGCCCTCGCCGCGCACCGTGCGACGACGAAGCGCGTGCGCGCGGCGTCGGGCGACGGCGAGATGCCCGTCGGCCTCATCCGCGAGTACTTCGTCGTCGACTGGGACTTCCACCACCGGATCTTCGAGGCCACGGGCAACCCCTTCCTCCTCGACATGTCGGAGGCGATCTCCACCCGCGTCCACCGCATGCGCCAGACGATGCGCACGGGCGTGCACGACGCCGACGACGCCGTGCACGAGCACCGGGCGATCATCGACGCGGTCGCCGAGGGCCCGGACGCGGCGGCCGCCGCGATGCGCGCGCACATCGAGCGCGTGCGGGAGCGGTCCCGACGCGACGCGGACGACGCGACCGCCTAGACCGCCCTCACCGGTCGACGTACCCCATGTGGACCTCGTCGTAGCGATCCCCCTGCACGCCCACCCGTTCCGCGAGGGCTGACAGGTCGGCGACCTCGTCGGCGGAGAGGCCGACCGCCGTCGCGCCCGCGTTCTCCTCGATGCGGGACGTGCGGCGGGTGCCGGGGATGGGGACGATCCACGGCTGCCGGGCGAGCAGCCAGGCGAGCGCGACCTGGCCGGGGGTCGCGCCCTTCGCTGCGGCCAGGGCCGAGACGTGGTCGACGAGCGCCTGGTTCGCCGCGCGGTTGTCCGCCGTGAAGCGCGGGATGGTGCCGCGGATGTCACCCTCCGCGAAGGCCGTCGACGCATCCACGCCGCCGGTGAGGAAGCCCTTCCCGAGCGGGCTGAAGGGCACGAAGCCGATGCCGAGCTCCGCCAGGGTCGGCAGCACCTCGGCCTCCGGGTCGCGGGTCCAGAGCGAGTACTCGCTCTGGACGGCGGTCACGGGATGCACGGCGTGCGCCCGCCGGATCGTGTCGGCCGAGGCCTCGGACAGCCCGAGGTGCCGGACCTTGCCCTCCGCGATCAGCTCCCCGACAGTGCCGGCGACGTCCTCGATGGGGACCTCCGGATCCACGCGGTGCTGGTAGAGGAGGTCGATCGCGTCGGTGCGGAGGCGGCGCAGGGATGCCTCGGCGACGGCGCGGATCCGCTCCGGGCGGCTGTCCAGCCCGACGCTCGCGCCGTCGCGGATGTCCCAGCCGAACTTGGTGGCGACGACGACGCGGTCGCGGACGGGCTCCAGGGCCTCGCCGACGAGCTCCTCGTTCACGTGCGGCCCGTAGACCTCCGCGGTGTCGAAGAACGTGACGCCGAGGTCGACGGCGGAGCGGATCACGGCGATCATGTCGTCGCGGCTGCCGGGGTTCGGGCCGTAGCTCTGGGACATCCCCATGCAGCCGAGGCCGATGGCGGACACCTCGAGTCCCTGTCCGAGCGTGCGCGTGTGCATGGTGGCTCCTCTCGTGGGCGGGTCGGCCTCAGCGGCCGTCGTACTCGTCGTCGGTGATGTGCTCGGCCCAGGCGGTCGTCTCGGCCGGATCGTCCGCGCCCTCCAGGATCGCGAGGTGCTCCATGGAGGCGCCGGGCGCGGACGCGTGCCAGTGCTCCTCGCCCGGCGGCGTGTAGAGCGTCTGCCCGGCGTGGACCTCGAGGATGCGGCCGTCGCGCGTGCCGAAGCGGCCGACGCCCGCCGTGACGTGGAGGTACTGGCCGCGCGCGTGGGAGTGCCAGGCGGTGCGAGCGCCGGGGGCGAAGCGCACCAGGCCGACGACGGTGCGCTGATCGCCGTCGTGCGGCGCGACGATCGGCTCCAGCCAGACCTCGCCGGCGAACTGCTCCGGCGGGTTCCTGGTCGTGGGGCGGTCGGGCTCGATGATCACGTGGCTCCTCCGGGGGTCGGGTCGTGACGGGACAGGGAGGCGGGGGCGGGGCGGTCGCCGGCGTCCGTCGCGGCCCAGGTGGAGAGCAGGCGCAGCTGATCCTCCGCGGGGCTCCCCGGGACGGCGGCGTAGATCATGAGCGACAGGCCGGGGTCGGCGAGCAGCTCGGTGCCGACGAGCTCCAGCGAGATGTCGCCGACGACCGGGTGGTGCGCGTCCTTGGTGACGCCGTCATGGCGCCGGACGTCGGCGTTCGCCCATCGGTCGCGGAAGGTCTCGCTCCGCGTCGACAGCTCGCCGATGACCGCGGTGATGCGCGCGTTGAAGGGATCGCGCCCCGCCTCCAGGCGCAGCACGGCGACCGTGGCGTCGACGGCGGCGATCCAGTCCGGGTAGAAGGTCCTGGCGGCGGGATCGAAGACGTTGTACTTCGCGAGGTTCGGCAGGCCGTCCCCGGCCCCGGCGTAGACGGACGCGTAGAACGCCCGACCCAGCGCGTTGGCGGCGAGGATGTCCATCGCCCCGTTGCGCACGAAGGCGGGGGCCCCGGTGATGGCGTCGAGCGCTGCCCGGATGCCGGGGCGGACGCCCGTGGACGCGGGCCGGCGTGGGCGGGACCGCTCCGTGACCTGGGCGCCGCGCGCCAGGTCGGCGAGGTGCTGCCTCTCGGCGTCGTCCAGCTTGAGGACCCCGGCGAGCGACTCGAGCACCTGCGTGGACACGCCGGCGATCTGGCCGCGCTCGAGGCGGGCGTAGTACTCGGTCGAGACGCCGGTGAGCATGGCGACCTCCTCGCGCCGCAGCCCCTGCACGCGGCGGCGTCCGCCGAAGTCCGGTAGGCCGACATCGCTCGGACTGAGCCGCGCCCGCCGGGACGTGAGGAACTCGCGCACCTCGTTGCTGTTGTCCATGGCCCTCACGCTAGGCCTCGGGCCTCGGCGCTGACAGGCACCGGGAGTACGTGCATCAGCGGTGCCTCCCGCGCGTCGGCACCGGGGTGTGGGGTGGGGGCATGACCCATGACGGAGGAGACCCGATGACCGAGCGCCCGCAGCAGGAGGAGCACGCGCAGCCGCGGCAGATCGGCGGCGGCCGCCGCGCCCTGGGCGGCTTCGCGCCGAAGCTGGCCGCCCTCACCGACGACGTCCTGTTCGACGACGTCTGGAACCGCCCCGAGCTGTCGCCGCGCGACCGCAGCCTCATCACCGTCGCCGTCCTGGCCGCGGGCGGGGACCTGGACCAGCTGGGGTTCCACCTCGGCCGCGGCGTCGAGAACGGCCTGACCCGCGAGGAGCTGGTCGAGGCGATCACCCACGTCGCCTTCTACGCCGGCTGGCCGAAGGGCATGGGCGCGATGGGCGTGGCGCAGCGCGTGCTCGGCGGGTAGCGCATGCGGCGCGGACCGCTCAGGAGCGCTCGAACCGCTGCTCCCCCACGACGCCGAGCAGCCCGAGCGCATCGGCGGCACCCGAGCCGGGCAGCGGGGTCAGCACGAGCAGCACCTGCGACTGGTCCTCCGTGAAGAGCGCCTGGCAGTGCACCTCGACCTCGCCGACCTCGGGATGCCGCAGGGTCTTGCGCTCGTCGAAGCGGGTGCCCACCTCCTGCAGGTCCCAGTAGCGGCGGAACTCCGCGCTCGTCGCCAGGAGGCTCGCGATCACCTCGGCGGCGAGCGGGTCGGGATCCACCTGCGATGCGGCCACGCGGAGCTGCGCGACCTGGAGGCGTCCCTGCCGCTCGTGGTCGCGCTCCGGGTACTGCCCGCGCTCCTCGGGGTGGGCGAACCAGCGGTGCACGCCGCTGCGATCGAGGCCGGTCCAGGCCATGTCGTCGCCGAAGAGGGCGGCGGCGAGGCGGTTCTGCGCGAGCGTCTCGCCGAGCTCGGTGATCACGAGGGCCGGGGTGTCGTCGAGCCGGTCGAGCACGCGCATCAGGCCGGGGCTGACGTGCGACGACAGCCGGGCCCGCCGCGGCGTCTCGTGGCCCGCGAGGCGGAACAGGTGGTCGCGCTCGTCGAGGCCGAGGCGGAGCCCGCGGGCGATGGCCGTGAGCATCTGGTCGGAGGGCTGCGGACCCCGACGCTGCTCGAGGCGGGCCCAGTAGTCGGCCGACATGCCGACGACGGCCGCGATCTCCTCACGCCGGAGGCCCGCGGTGCGCCGGCGGGCACCCGCGGGCATCCCCACGTCGGAGGGCTGCAGCGCCTCGCGACGCGCACGGAGGAACTCGGCGAGCGCGGGACGGTCCATGGCCCCATCCTCGCCCCTGGTGTGCCGCGCATCCAGGGACCGCCGCTCCCCCGATGCGCGCTCCCTTCCCGGCCGCCGGGGCGCGACGGAGGCTGGACCGCGACGGGGCGCACGGCCCCGCAGAGGAGGCACCATGAAGACCACCGGCAGCACCGTCCTGATCACCGGCGCCACATCGGGCATCGGCCTCGGCCTCGCCGAGCGCCTGCAGGCCCGCGGCGACACCGTCATCGTCGCCGGCCGCCGCCGCGCGCTGCTCGACGAGATCGTCCGGGCGCATCCCGGCATGCACCCGCTCGAGCTCGACGTCACGGATCCCGCGTCCATCCGCGCGGCGGCCGAGACGGTGACCCGCGAGCACCCCGACCTCGACGTCGTCATCACGATGGCCGGCATCATGCTCCCCGAGGACCTGCGCGACCCGGCGCACCTCGAGGTCGCCGAGTCCACCATCGCGACGAACCTGCTCGGCACGATCCGCACGGCCGCGGCCTTCGGGCCCTGGCTCGCGGCGAAGCCCGACGGCGTGCTCATGACCGTGTCCTCGGGGCTGGCCTCCGTGCCCCTCCCGGCGACGCCGACCTACTCGGCCACGAAGGCCGCCGTCCACTCGTTCACGCAGAGCCTGCGCGTGCAGTGGGCTGCCACGCCCCTGCAGGTGATCGAGCTGGTGCCGCCGGCTGTGCGCACGACGCTCATGGGCCAGCAGGACGAGGAGTCGGCGATGCCTCTGGACGAGTTCCTCGACGAGGTGATGCGGATCGTCGAGGGGCAGCCCGAGGTGGAGGAGGTGCTGGTGCAGCGGGTGCGGTTCCTCCGCGACGCCGAGGCCGAGGGACGCCACGCGGACGTCCTCGCGATGCTCGCGCAGCGGACGCACTGACGCCGCTGGACCCGTCGACGTCCGGCATCGCCTCCGTGCGACGCGGCGGGTCCGGCGCCTATCCGATCGGCGCCGGCCCCAGCTCGTCCATGAGCTTCTTGATCGCGACGTACGCCTTGTTGCGGTACGCGACGAGCGCCTCGGTGCGCTCGGCGGGCACGTCGAGGTAGCCGGATCCGGTCTTGGTGCCGTACTCGCCCGCGTCCACGTGGGCCTGCAGCGACGCCGGCGTCGCGAAGCGCTCGGGCCAGCGGGTCTGCAGCGACGCGTAGCAGAACGCGTACACGTCGAGGCCGGCCATGTCGGCGATCGCGAACGGGCCGAACACCGGCAGGCGGAAGCCGAACGTGGTGCGGACGATCGTGTCGATGTCCTCGGGGGTCGCGATGCCCTCCTCGACGATCTGCGTCGCCTCGTGGAAGAGCGCGTACTGCAGGCGGTTGAGCACGAAGCCCGTGGAGTCCGTCACGCGCGCGGTCTCCTTGCCGGTGGCCGCGACGATCTCCTCGGCCATCGCGATCGCCCGCTCGTCGGTGCCCACGTGCGGGATCAGCTCCACCCCCGGGATGAACGGCGCCGGGTTCGAGAAGTGCACGCCGAGGAACCGCTCCGGGTTCGTGACGGCCTCGGCGAGCGAGGAGATGAGGATCGTCGAGGTGTTGGATCCGATGACCGCGTCGGGCCGGGCCGCCGCCGAGATCCGCGCGAGCGTGGCGTGCTTGATCTCGAGCTTCTCGGGGACGGCCTCCTCGATGAAGTCGGCGTCGGCGACCGCCTCCTCGATGGAGGCGGCCGGCGTCACGGCCGCGCGGATCCGCTCGACGGCATCGGCGGGGAACAGCCCGTCCGCGACGAACCGCTCGGCCTCGGCGATGAGGCGCGCGTGGTTCGCGACGGCGATCTCCTCCGAGATGTCGGCGATGCGCACCGTCGCGCCCGCGAGCGCGAGCACCTGCGCGATGCCGCCGCCCATGTAGCCGGATCCGACGATGGCGATGCTGCGTGCGTTCATGATGCCTCTCCCTGTGCGTCGCGCGTCTGCGGCAGCAGCGTGCGGATGTAGTCCCGGTTCTCCGCGCAGACGCCGAGGCTGTCGCCGCCGTACTGCTCGGTGAGGATGATCCCGTCGAAGCCGAGCTCGACCGCGTCGCGGATCACCTGCCGGTAGTCGATGAGGCCGGCCTTCATGGTGGTGGGCACGCTGGTCGCCCAGCTGCCGTCGGCGGCCTCGTCGCGCATGTAGTTCTTCACGTGCCAGTAGTTGGCGTACGGCAGCGTCTTCGCGTACAGCTCGCGCCAGCTCTCGACCGGGCGGTGCAGGCGGATGAGGTTCGCGACGTCCGGGTTCAGTCCGACGTTGTCGAGGCCGATCTCCTGCACGAGCCGCACGGCGCTGTCGGCCGTGCCGAGGTAGGTGTCCTCGTACATCTCGAGCGCCATGCGGAGGCCGAGGTCGGCGGCGTGCCGGCCGAGCTCGCGGAGGCGCGTGACGGCGGCGTCCCACACCTCGGGGTCGTCGGGGTCCTTCGGGCCCTCGGCGGTCCAGAACCACAGCGCCTTCCGCTGGGCGTCGCTGAACGGCTGGTGCAGGCCGGTCGAGAAGACCTCCATGCCCATCTCGGCGATCGCGTCGATGGTGCGGTGCGCGTAGGCGAGGTTCTGCGCCTCGTGGCCCGGCATGATCACGCTCTGCCGCTGCAGGTGCACCGACGGGATGCCGACACCGTGGCCCCGCGCGATGGAGACGAGCTCCTCACGGCGGGAGGGCTCGAGGTCAGCCGGGCGGACGTGGCTGTCGGCGAGCTCGGCGAGGGTGAAGCCCTCGCGCGCGATGTCGGCGAACATGCGGTCCCAGACGGCCGGATCCGCGTCGTGCAGCGCGGTGCCGTCGCGGCCGACGGTGGCGAAGGAGTGCAGGCAGGTGGCGATGGGCCACTCCTCCGCGGTGAACGGCGGGGCGGGGTGGGTCGCGTTCGTCTCCGGCATGCTGCTCCATCGCGGTCGTCGGGTCCCGGGTGCCCGGGATCCAGATCCTATAGGAAATAGCATCCGGGCGACCAGGGGCGGGGCGACCGGTGGTCCCGCTGGACGAGGTCGGCCCAGACGACCGTCTGTGGAGGCGCGCCTCGGCGGGAGCGACGGGCTGCCTAGCCTCGTGCTCCACCCGAGAACGGAGCACCATCGTCATGCCGTCCACCACGCCATCGACCCGATCCCCGCGTCACCTGCGTCGAGCGGGGACCATCGCCGCCGCCGCGGCCATCGCGCTCTCCGCCACCTTCGGCCTCGGCATCGCGCCGGCGTCCGCGGCCTCGGCATCCGCAGCCCCGGCGTCCGCCTCCACCGACGCATCCCAGATCACCGTCCCGGGAGCGGGGCACGGACCGGCACCCAGGTGGCCCGGCCCGCTGTTCCGGTTCGTGTTCCAGACGCACTGGATCCCGGTCGCCCACGGGGGGCAGAACATCCGGTCCTTCCGCGTCCAGGGCTACTCGGTCAGGCCGGGCGGGCTGGCCGTCGACGACGTCGACGAGTGCGTCTCGTACTCCGGCTACAGCGACAGGATCGACGACGTCCGCTACGCGGGCGTCGTCCTGCCGCAGATCTACGACACCACCGTCACCAGCTTCTCCGGCCCCCACTGCACCGGCTACGACTACGGCAAGGTCGGCGGACGCGGTCCGATCGACAGGGCGACCCTCGACTGGACGCTCTTCACGCGCCACGCGCCGGCTCCTCGCCGGTTCTGAGCCCGTCCGCGCAGGTCACGTCCGCGAACCGCGTGACGTGCCTGGATCATCCGGGGCCGGCGGCGTCCACGCCGCCGGCCCCGCGTCACCCGAGCAGCGGCCGCTGCGCCCTCTTCCGCTCCACGTAGTCGGCGTGCGCGGCCTGCGTCGACGGCATTTCGGAGACGCCGGGCACGGGCACGTCCCACCAGCCCTCGCCGTCGGGGCCGTAGACGAGCGGGTCGGACTCCACGTGGATCACGGTGGTGCGGTCGGACGCCTTCGCCCGCCGCACCGCGTCGCCGAGCGCGGTCGTCGCGTCGGGGCCGGGCGCCACCTCGATCACGTCGACGCCGTAGCTGCGCGCGTTCGCGGCGAGGTCGACGGGCAGCGGCTCGCGCCCCTCGAAGGCCCGCGTCGCCGGGTCGAGCTGGCGGTAGCGCGTGCCGAAGCGCTCGGTGCCGACCGTCTCGGAGAGGTGGCCGATGGACGCGTAGCCGTGGTTCTGGATCACGACGACGATGATCTTGATGCCCTCGGCCACCGCCGTCACGAGCTCCGTGTGCAGCATGAGGTACGAGCCGTCGCCGACCATGACGATCACGTCGCGGTCGTCGCCGTACGCCTCCGCTCCGCGCTTCACGCCCAGGCCACCGGGGATCTCGTAGCCCATGCACGAGAACGCGTACTCGACGTGGTACCCGAGCGCGTCGCGCACGCGCCAGAGCTTGTGGAGGTCGCCGGGCAGGGATCCGGCCGCCTGCACGACGACGTCGCGCGGGTCGCTCGCGGCCTGCACGGCGCCGATGATCTCGGGCTGGCCGGGCAGCGCGCCGCCGGTGGGCGCGAGCGC
>NZ_QWGT01000083.1 GCF_003576405.1 Clavibacter lycopersici | reverse complement strand
CGACGGCGGGGGGCGGGCGGTGCGCCTCCTCGCCCGCGCCGCCGCCGACCCCGCCGACCAGCTCACCGCGGTCGCCGCCATCCACGCGCTCGCGCAGGTCTTCGACGAGGCCGCCGACATCGCGCTCGTCGCGCTCCTCGACCACGAGACCCGGTGGATCCGCGAGCACGCGGCCTGGGCGTTCGGCACCCGCCTCCCGCGCTTCGACGCGGTCTCCGGCCTCGTCGCCATGGTCGTCGATGGCGGCTTCCCCGGCATGCTCGCGCAGCGCACGCTGCAGCAGTGGGCGGCATCGACACCCGACCACGTCGCCCTCGCGCTCGAGAACGCGCTGCTCGGCGTGCAGGGCGACGACGCCCGGTCGCGGCTCGTGGAGACCGTCGGCCTCGTGCCCGGCCGGATCCCCGAGCGCGTGCTCCTGCGCATCGCGCCCGCCGCGGCCGAGGGCCCGCTCACGCGCTCCGCCGCCGTGGCCGCGCTCGGCGACCGGCCCGCGGGGGAGGCGATCCTGGCCCTCGTCTCCGACATCGCCCGCGGTGACGACGAGGTGGCCGCGGTCGCGCGCCTCGCCGTCCTCGACATCGCCCGGCGCGACGGCGACCGCGGATCCCACGCCGCGCCGCCCGCGCGCCCGGGCCTCACGGTGGTCCAGCTCTTCCTCCACGCCGACATCGACGCCGGCCTCACGCACGTGGGCGCGGGCGACAACGGCGGCATCGCCACGCTGCTCGTGCGGCTCGGGAACGCGCTCGTGGATCCGGCCGGGACGCCGACAGCGGCCCCCGACGCCGCGGCCACCGCGGCCGACGACCGCGCGGTCGACCGCGTCATCACCCTCTCCCGCGGCACCCCCGACCAGGCGCTCGGCTCGCTCGCGCACGTCACCGCGGGCGACGACGGACACGTCTTCGCCCACATCCCGATGCTGGGCGGCCCGCGCTCGCTGCCCGAGGCGTGGCCGCACCGCGTCGAGGCCGAGCGGGGGATCCGCCGCGTGCTGCGCGCAGCCGGCCGCGTCGACGCCGTGCACCTCCGCATGGCCGACGTCGGCACGCTCGCCGCATCCACGGTCGCGCGCGAGCTCGGGATCCCCGTGGTCTTCACGGTCGCGCCGGATCCGCACGGCGTGGTCGACGCGCTCGACCGCTCCGGCGCCCTCACCCGCGACGGCTTCGGCGGCGTCGACGAGCGCGAGCACTACTGGTTCCGCGTCCGGCTCGTGCAGCGCCTGGCCGCCGACGCCGCGCACACCGTCCTCTTCCCACGGCCCGAGCTCAAGCGCGACATGCGCCGCCTCGTCGGCATCGACGTGGACGCGCACCCCGAGCGCCACAGCGTCGTCGCCGAGGGCATCGACGTGGCCGCCATCGAGCGCTCGCGCGACGACGCCATGCTCGGCGCCGACGCGGACGGATCCCCGGCCCGCGCCTTCGTCCAGCTCGACGACCTGCTGCGCGACCTGCCCGAGGAGCGCCGCGACCTCCCGCTCGTCATCAGCGTGGGCCGCCTCGCCCGGGTGAAGGGCATGGCGTCGCTCGCGCACGTCTGGGCGGCGGATCCCGCGCTCCGGTCCCGCGCCAACCTCCTGATCGTGGGCGGCGACCTCGACGCACCGAGCGAGGAGGAGGGCGAGCAGCTGGCGCGCATCCTCGACGCGCTGCCCGACGCCGACGGACCCGCGGGCGCCGCCCGCCACGGCCTCCTCCTCGCCGGCCACCGCGGCAACGACACCGTCACGCGCTGGCTCGCCGCCGTCCGCTACGGCCGCCCCGGCCTCGCCGCGGCCGGCGGCGCGTACGCGTGCGCGAGCATCAAGGAGGAGTTCGGCGTCGCCCTCCTCGAGGCCATGTCGATGGGCCTGCCCGTCGTCGCGCCCGCGTCCGGCGGCCCCGCGACCTACGTGGAGGACGGCGTGACCGGCCTCCTCGTCGACACGGCGGATCCCGGGGAGCTCGCGACCGGGATCGCCCGCGCCCTCGACATCGCGGCCGGCCCCGACGCCGACGCCGCAGCCGATCGCGCCCGTGACATGGTCGCCCGCACCTTCACCATCCAGGCCATGGCGGGCACACTGTCCCGCGTCTACCGCGACGTCGCCGCAGCCGACGACCGAACCCTCTGGGAGCTCAGCGCCTCATGACCCTGCTCGTCATCAGCCCGGACTACGCGTCCCACCTCTTCCCCCTCATCACGCTCGCGTCGGCCTGGCAGCAGGCCGGCGAGCGCGTGGTCGTGGCGACCGGATCCGCGACCGCCGGCATCGTCGAGGCGTCCGGCTTCGAGCGCATCGACCTGCGCCTCGGCCGCGGATCCAACCCCGGCACCATCAAGGCCGAGGAGCAGCCGACCGGCGAGGACGACGCCCTCCGCGGCTTCTTCGCCGCCACGCGCCGCGGCATGGTCGAGACCCTGCGCTTCCAGGCGGAGGCCCGGAGCGACGACCTGCTGTGGGAGCCGGTCGAGACCGCGCGCGCCGTGCAGCGGATCCTCGACGAGGTGCGCCCCGACCAGGTGATCGTCGACCACCTCGCCTTCAGCGCCCGCCTCGCGCTCCTCGCCTCCGGCACGCGCCACGCGGACGTCGTGCTCGGCCACCCGAGCGCCCTGCCCGTCGGCGACGAGGTCTACGGCTTCCCGCCCGCGTGGCCCGCCGCGTTCGAGCCCGAGGAGGAGGACCTCGACGAGCTGCGCGCCCTGTGCGAGCGGGTGCGCGACCGCTTCACCGCGCAGTGGAACGACGCCCTCGCGGTCCTCGCGCCGCACATGCCGCCCAGCCGCGACGCGTTCGCGGAGGCCGGCGACGTGCTCCTCCTCAACTACCCCGAGGAGCTGCACGACCTCGACCGCTCCGAGCTGCTGCCGCCGCACGCCTTCATCGGGTCGGCCGTGCGCCGCGAGGCGCCCGAGGCGGAGGTGCAGGACTGGATCGACGCCGGCGGCGACCCCATCGTCTACGTGTCGCTCGGCAGCTTCCTCTCCGTGCGCGGCGACGTGCTCGCCCGCATCGCCCAGGCCCTGCGCGACCTCGACGTGCGCGTGGCGCTCGCGACCGGATCCACCGACCCGTCCGAGCTCGGCGACATCCCCTCCGACTGGCTCGTGCGCCCGTTCCTGCCGCAGGTGACGCTGCTCGGCCACGCCGACCTCGCGGTCACGCACGGCGGCAACAACTCCGTCACCGAGGCGGCGACCGCGGGCGTCCCGATGCTCGTGCTGCCGCTCTCGACCGACCAGTTCGCGGGCGCCGCGGCCCTCGAGGACGCGGGGCTCGGCCTCGCGCTCGCGCCGAACGTCGCGACCGTCACCGAGCTGCGGCAGGCGGCCAAGCTCCTGCTCAACCCGTCCGGGATGCAGCGCGCCGGGCTCGACGCCATCGCGGCGTCGCTCACCCGCTCGCCCGGCCCGCAGCGCGCGTACCAGGCGCTGGCAGGCGGGATCCGCCCGGAGCAGGCCGCGCGCTGAGCCGGTCGGGCTGCCCGGGCGACGCCCGCGCCGCGATCTCGTAGACTCGTCGGTGACCGCGTCCGCGCCCCGGCGCGACGGTCGCCCACATTCTCGGAAATGGATCAGGTGCCCTCGTGAACATCGTCGCTTTCATCATCGCGTTCGCCCTCTTCCTGGGCGGCATGGCGCTGTTCGCGTTCGCGTTCTACATCGAGGGCTTCGAGCTGCTGAGCTTCTTCGCCGGCATCCTGCTCGTCTCGGCGTCGATCGCCATCCCCGCGCACATCCTCAAGCGCACCGACGCCTGATCCGGAGCCTCCGCGGCGCCGCCCGGCGCCGGTAACACCCCCGACACACGCCCCGGCTACGCTCCCGGACATGGGTGATCTGTTCGAGGGATACGGCACGCTCGCGGCCGCCAGGCGAGCCGCAGGCGGTGCGATGCCGTTCGACGAGATGTTCCGGGATCCGCCCGTCGCGGGCGAGCCCGCGGTCGCCCGGGCCGCCTACCGCGAGATCCACGCGGCCCTCTCCCGCATGACCAAGGAGGAGCTGAAGGACCGCACCGACGCGCTCGCCACCAGCTACCTCGCGCAGGGCGTCACCTTCGACTTCGCGGGCGAGGAGCGGCCGTTCCCGCTCGACGCCGTGCCGCGCGTCATCGAGCAGGCCGAGTGGAGCCGGCTCGAGAAGGGCGTCGCACAGCGGGTCCGGGCGCTCGAGGCGTTCCTCGCCGACGTGTACGGGCCGCAGCGCGCGATCCGCGACGGCGTGATCCCCGCCCGCCTCATCAGCTCGTCCAGCCACTTCCACCGCCAGGCCGCCGGCATCGACCCGGCCAACGGCGTCCGCATCCAGGTCTCCGGCATCGACCTGGTGCGCGACGAGGCCGGCGAGATGCGCGTCCTCGAGGACAACGTGCGCGTCCCGTCCGGCGTCAGCTACGTCATCTCCAACCGCCGCGTCATGGCGCAGACGCTGCCGGAGCTCTTCGTCTCCATGCGCGTCCGTCCCGTCGGCGACTACCCGAACAAGCTCCTGCAGGCCCTCCGCGCGAGCGCGCCGGACGGCGTCGAGGACCCGAACGTCGTCGTCCTCACGCCCGGCGTCTACAACAGCGCCTACTTCGAGCACACGCTGCTCGCGCGCCTCATGGGCGTCGAGCTCGTCGAGGGCCGCGACCTGTTCTGCTCGGGCGGCCGGGTCTGGATGCGCACCACGGGCGGCCCCATGCGCGTCGACGTCATCTACCGCCGCGTCGACGACGAGTTCCTGGATCCGCTGCAGTTCCGCGCCGACTCCATGCTCGGCTCGCCGGGCCTCATGCTCGCCGCGCGCCTCGGCAACGTCACCATCGCGAACGCGGTCGGCAACGGCGTCGCCGACGACAAGCTCGTCTACACGTACCTGCCCGACCTCATCCGCTACTACCTGGCCGAGGACGCGATCATCCCGAACGTCGACACCTGGCGCCTCGAGGAGCCCGACTCGCTCGAGGAGGTGCTCGACCGGCTGCCCGAGCTCGTCGTGAAGCCCGTCGACGGATCCGGCGGCAAGGGCCTCGTGGTCGGACCGGCCGCCAGCGCGGGCGAGCTCGCCGAGCTCCGCGCGCGGCTGCTGAAGGACCCGCGCGGCTGGATCGCGCAGCCCGTGGTGCAGCTGTCCACCATCCCGACGCTCGTGGAGGACGGCATGCGCCCGCGCCACGCCGACCTCCGCCCGTTCGCCGTGAACGACGGCCGCGACATCTGGGTGCTGCCCGGCGGGCTCACGCGCGTCGCGCTCCCCGAGGGCCAGCTCGTGGTCAACAGCAGCCAGGGCGGCGGATCCAAGGACACCTGGGTCGTCGGCGACGCCGGCTTCCCCGCGGCCACGCGCGAGCGGAGCGTGCAGACGCTCGTCGCCGACCAGGCCGCGGTGACGACCTCGATCCCCATCGTCACGAACGGCGAGAAGGCGCCCGACCAGTCGCCGCACGACCGGCCGCGGAACCGCGACCAGCACGAGCAGCAGCAGCAGGCCGCCGCGCCCGCCGCCGGAGCCCGCACGACCACAGAGGGGGACCGCTGATGCCCATGCTGTCGCGCATCGCCGAGTCGCTCTTCTGGATAGGCCGCTACATCGAGAGGTCCGACGGCACCGCCCGCATCCTCGACGTGCACCTGCAGCTCCTGCTCGAGGATCCGTGGATCGACGAGGACACCGCCTGCCGCTCCCTCCTCAGCGTGATGGGCAGCGACGTCCCCTCCGACGAGGCGCTCGGCCGCGACGACGTGCTCGCGCTCCTCGCGGTGGACCGCACGCAGCCCGCGTCCATCGCGTACTCGCTCGGCGCCGCCCGCGAGAACGCCCGCCGCGCGCGCGAGATCGTCTCGAGCGAGCTGTGGGAGTGCCTCAACACGACGCGCGCCCGCATGCCGCGGAAGATCGCCAACGACCGCGTGCACGAGTTCTTCGGCTGGGTGCGCGAGCGGTCGGCGCTCGCGGTCGGGCTCGTCGAGTCGGGCACGAGCCGCGACGAGGCGTGGCAGTTCTTCACGCTCGGCCGGTCCATCGAGCGCGCCGACATGACCGCTCGCCTCCTCGCCACCCGCGCCCTCACCGAGGCGAGCGGCCCGTCGTGGACCACGATCCTCCGCTCCTGCGGCGCGTACGAGGCGTACCTGCGCACCTACCGCGGCGTGCCGAGCGCGCGCAACGCAGCGGAGTTCCTGCTGCTCGACCGGCTGTTCCCACGGTCGATCACGCACTCCATCCGGCGCGCCGAGCAGTGCCTGCACGACATCGAGCCGCGCACCGACCGCCTCGGGGTGTCCGACCAGGCGCAGCGGCTGCTCGGGCAGATCCGGAGCGAGCTGGAGTACCGGCCCATCCAGGAGATCCTCGACGACCTCCCGCGCTTCATGGACGCCGTGCAGGAGGCGACATCCGCCACCAGCGAGGCCGTCCGCCAGCGCTACTTCCCCACCAACGCGGCACCCAGCTGGGTCGGAGAGAACTCGTGAACCGCCTGCGCATCACCCACCGGACCGGCTTCCACTACGAGGGAGAGGTGACGGCGTCCTACAACGAGGCGCGCATGCTGCCCGTCTCGAGCGAGAACCAGTTCGTCCTGTACTCGAACCTCGACATCCAGCCGAAGCCGGGGCACCACACCTACGTCGACTACTTCGGCACGCGCGTCTCGTCGTTCGAGATCCTGAGCCCGCACCGCTCGCTCGAGCTCACCGCGACGAGCCTCGTCGAGGTCCGGCCGCGCACGCACGAGCCGCACCAGCTCGGCTGGGACGACCTCGCGGTCGAGGTGCAGCGCGCCACCGACCACGTCGAGCAGGTCGCGCAGACCGCGCGCACCGAGCCGCACGAGGAGGTCAGGGCGCTCGCGGAGCGGATCGCCGGCGGCGCGGGCACCCCGTGCGAGGCGGCCGCGGCCATCGCGCGCGAGATCGGCGAGCGGGTCGAGTACATGGCAGGGGTCACGAGCGTGCAGTCGACCGCGCGCGAGGCGTGGGAGCACGGGCGCGGCGTCTGCCAGGACATCACGCACATCGTCATCGGCGCGCTCCGGCACGTCGGCATCCCCGCGCGCTACGTCAGCGGCTACCTGCACCCGAAGCCGAACGCGGCCGTCGGCGAGACCGTCACGGGCGAGTCGCACGCGTGGGTCGAGTGGTACTGCGGCGAGTGGCGCGGCTGGGATCCCACGAACCTCATCGACATCGGCGACCGCCACGTGCTCGTCGGGCGCGGACGCGACTACCGCGACGTGGCGCCGCTGCGCGGCATCTACGCGGGACCGTTCCGGTCGAAGCTGTTCGTGCGGGTGGAGATCACGCGCGAGTCCTGACGCCCTCCGAGGCCGGCGGTGCGCGCGCGCCTAGTCTGGATCCATGCCCGACGACGAGCGCTCCACCGGCGGAGCCGACCACCGCACCATCGTGGACGCGGAGGGCGTGACCCTCCACTACTACGTGTGGGAGGCGGAGCGCCCGCGGGCCGTGGTGCACATCGCGCACGGCGTCGGCGAGCACGCGCTGCGCTACATCCGGCTCGCGCACGAGCTCAACGCCTTCGGGTACACGGTCGCGGCCGACGACCACCGCGGTCACGGCGCCACCGGGCTCGGGCACCTCGGGATCGGCGTGCTGGGGCCGAGGCGGCACCTGGCGGCCCTCGACGGGATCCAGCTGGTGAGCGAGCAGCTGCGGCGCGAGCACCCCGACCTCCCGCTCGTGCTCCTCGGCCACAGCTGGGGCGCGCTCCTCGCGCAGCGCATCGTCGCACGCGCATCGCACCTGTACACGGGGCTCGTGCTGAGCGGGGCGTCGCTCGCGATGCCCGGCGTGATCAACACGGGCGACCTCAACAAGCGCTGGCGGCACCCGGCGGCGTCCGGCTTCGAGTGGCTGTCGCGGGATCCGGAGGCGCAGCGGGCGTTCGGCGCCGACGACCGGAACTTCGACGTCAATGCGCTGAAGCCGTACCGGATGCGCGACTCCGTGCAGATCATGGGCCGCCCGCCGCGGAAGCTGGCGACCGACCTGCCCGTGCTGATCCAGGGCGGCGAGGAGGACTCGCTCGGCGGCCGGCGCGGCATGCAGCTGCTCGCCCGTGACTACAGCAGGCGGTCGCGCCTCAGCGACGTGCTCCTCATCGTGTACCCGGGCGCGCGGCACGAGATCTACAACGAGACGAACCGCGACGAGGTGGTCGCCGACCTCCGCAGCTGGCTGGAGTCGCGCGTGGTCGCCGCGTCGTCCGAGGGAGAGCCCGCATGACCGCCGCCGGCGTGACCCTCCGCCCGGCGCGCGCCGACGACCTGCCGTTCCTCGAGGACATGCTCCTGGCGTCGATGGACTGGCGCGACGACGGGTCCATGACGCGCGAGCGCATGCTCGCCACCCCGGAGCTCGCGCACTACGTGTCCGGCTGGCCGCGCGCCGGCGACGTGGGCGTGGTCGCGGAGGCGGACGGGGATCCGGTCGGCGCCGCGTGGGCCCGCCTCTTCGCGGACGACGACCGCGGCTACGGCTTCGTCGCGTCCGACATCCCCGAGCTCGGCATGGCGCTGGTCGCAGCGGCGCGCGGGCGGGGCGTCGGCCGGGCCCTGCTCGTGGCGCTCGTCGACGCGGTCCGCGCATCCGGCGCCCCGGCCGTGAGCCTCAGCGTGGAGGACGGCAACGACCGCGCCCGCGCGCTCTACGAGTCGCTCGGGTTCGTGGCCGTCGGGCGCGAGGGCGGATCCGACGTGCTGCTGCTCCGCTGGTGACGCGCGCCGCCTCCGGCCCGCGCCGCACGTGGCAGGGCGGCGGGCTGGATGTCCGGCCCGCCGCCCCGCGTCCCGGTCAGGAGACCGGGCCAGGCGTCATCCGCCGCAGTGCGACTTCCACACCTTCGGGAAGTCGAAGTAGTAGCCCTGGCCGCAGGTCCAGCTCTTGATGAACTCGCCGAGGCCGGCCACGACCACTCCGAGCGCGAGGCAGGAGAGCCGGGAGAGGTCGAGCGTGATGCACATGGTGCCGATGTAGGCGGCGACGCCCACCGTGACGGCGGTCTTGATGACCCAGCCGGGGATGTGCCACTCGTGGTTGCTCCAGAACCACTTCGACTCGGCGATGCTGCCGGCGCCGCCCTGGGCGGTGATCTCCGCCTTCGTCACCGGCTTGCCGTCCTTCGAGTCCAGCGTCTGCTGGATCGCCGCGTTCTCCACCGCGTTGGCGTGGGAGGGCGCGGTGTCCTGGATCTCCGCGCGGATCTCCGCGGCGACCTGGGCGTGGCTCTCGCCCTTCGCCGCCCACGCGGGGATGCGCTGGCCGGCGACGACGGTGCCCTCGGTCGCGACGGTCGCGAGCTGGTCGGCGGTGATCCTGCCGCTCTTCACGTCGTGCTCGAACGTGCCGTCGAGGAGGGAGGACGCCACGACCGACTGCTCGAGGTGGGCGGGCGCGGCCTGGGCGGCGTCGCCGGCGCCCATGCCGAACAGCGCGACCGCGGTGGCGGTCGCGGCGGCGGCGAGCAGGCGGACGGATCGGCGGGAGTGGATCGGGGCTGCGGGTGATGCGAGGGACATGGCTGACCTTCCGTATCGAGGGGCGACCATCGCCCCGCGAGCACGGTAGGGGCGCGATCCCCGCGCTCCGGGGTCCATCGGCTACGTCCCGGTGAACGCCGCATGTCCGTCAGACGCTCGTCTGACGAGTCCGCGCGCGCCGCGACGTGGCGCCGTCCGTTCACCCGGGCGTCGCCCTCCCGTCGTCCTGCGCGGGTAGCCTCCTTCGATTCGCGCCCACCCGGGGAGCGGGCGGGAGCGACATGAACCAGCGGCAGGCGGCGGTGTCCCGGGCCAGGCGCGAGATCGTCGAGGCGGCGGGCGCGCAGTTCGCGGCCCACGGCTACGAGGGCACGTCGTTCTCGCGGGTGGCCGAGGCGATGGGGAAGCCCAAGTCCGCCATCGGGTACCACCTCTTCACCTCCAAGGAGCGGCTCGCGAACGCCGTGGTCGAGGACCAGGAGGCACGCTGGCTGCGCATCGAGGCCGCGCTCGACCGGCCGGGGGCGCTGCACGAGCTCGTCGTCTTCCTCCTCACCGCCGCGCGCACGGTCGAGGTCTGTCCCGTCGCCGCCGGTGCAATCCGCCTCCTGCAGGACATGCCGCGCCTCGGCCTCGCCGTCGAGCGCCGCTTCGACGTGTGGCGCTTCACGCGGAGGCACCTGGAGGCGGAGCTCGCGGTCCAGGGCGTCCGCGCCGCGGACCTCGAGGACGCCGTCGACGTCCTGCTCAGCGCGACCTTCGGCGTGCTCTCCTTCCGATCGCCGAGCCCGCCCGAGCGGGACCTGGCCGAGCGCCTGCGCAGCCTCTGGATCCCGCTCCTCACCCATCTGGGGCTCGACGACGCGGACGCCATCGTGCGCGCCGCCCAGCCGCTCGACCTCGCGCTCGTGGAGGGAGGCCGCCCGGACGCCTCCGAGGCGCACCTCGGGACGGCGCGCGTCGGGGCGGACGATGCCGCCCCGCAGGAGGACCGCGCCCGCGCCTGACCCGCACG
>NZ_QWGT01000082.1 GCF_003576405.1 Clavibacter lycopersici | reverse complement strand
GATCCGCGTGACGGCCCGCTCGCGCCGCGACGGCCGGTCGTCGCCCCGCTCCCTTCGGAGCCGCTCGAGACCGCGCCGCACCCGGCGCGTGCGCGCCGCGACGTGCTCCTCGTGGCGGCGGAGCCCGAGGAGCAGCGGCACCAGGAAGCCGAAGCGGATGAGGGTCAGCACGACCAGCGTGAGGACCCCGTAGGCGACCGCGCGCCCGACGCCGAGGTCGGCCTCGTGCACCTCGTCGATGATGTCGCGGAGCTCCAGCCCCATCACGAGGAAGACGCCGTTCTCCAGCAGGAACAGCACGGTGCGCCAGTTCAGGCGCTCGTTGATCCGCGACTGCGCCGACAGCGTCGACGCGCTCCGGTGGCCCGACCAGATCCCGGCGGCCACCACCGCGAGGACGCCGGACGCCCCGACCTCCTCCGCGGGGATGAAGGCGACGAACGGCACGGCGAAGGAGATCGCCGTGTCGAGGACCGGGTCGTCGAGCCGCCGCCGCACCTCGGTCGTGATGACGCCCACGACGATGCCGATCACGAGGGCCCCTACCGCTGACAGCACGAACCCGCCGGCCGCCTGCCAGAGGTCGACGGACGCGCCGACCGCCGCGATCGATGTGCGCAGCAGCACCAGCGCGGTGGCGTCGTTGACGAGGCCCTCCCCCTCGAGGACCGTGACGAGGCGGGGCGGGAGCCCGAGCCGGCGCGCGATGCTCGTGGCGGCCACGGCGTCAGGCGGACTGACGACGGCGCCGAGGGCGAGGGCGCCGGCGAACGACAGGTCCGGGAACAGGGCGTAGAGCAGGAGGCCGATCCCGAAGGCCGACACGAGCACGAGCACCACCGACAGGCTGATGATCGTGCGCAGGTTCCGCCGGAAGTCCACCAGCGGCACCGTCACGGCCGCGCCGTAGAGCAGCGGCGGAAGGACGCCCGCGAGGATCAGCTCAGGCGGCACCTCGACCGGAGGCACCCCCGGGAGGTAGGACACCCCGACCCCGACGAGCACCAGCACCAGCGGCGTGGCGACGCGCAGCCGTCGCGCCAGCAGCGTGACGGCCACCAGGGTCGCGATCCCGGCGACGCCCAAGCCCGCGTAGTCCATGCTCCGAGGCTATCCCGACGTGAACGCGGGGCCGGGCGGCCTCATCCGCGGGCCCCGCGGTGACGCGGCGACCCGGCGACGCCGCGTCAGTACCAGTTCTTGAGGACGCTGTGCGCCTTCGCTCCGCACGGGGACCCGTAGCGCGAGTCGATGTAGCCGAGGCCCCAGGTGATCTGCGTGGCCGGGTTCGTCTGCCAGTCGGCTCCGGCGGACGCCATTTTGCTGCCGGGCAGGGCCTGCGGGATGCCGTACGCACCGCTGGGATTGTAGGCGTTCACCCGCCAGCCGGACTCCTTGGTCCAGAGGTAGTCGAGGCATGCGTACTGGTCGTCGCCCATGCCCTGGGACGCGAGGATGCTGCGGGCGATGCCCTTCGCGCTGCCGGGGTCGGGGATGGCGATCGCCCCGCCTCCCGAACCGGAACCCGGCGACTTCGCGCTGGAGCCGGAGCCGCTCGACGGCGCGGGGGTCTCGACGGGCGGCGGCGGGGGCGGCGGGGCCGCGACGGACTCGAACCCGGGCTCGATCTCGACCGCCGTGTCGGCGGAGGCGACCGTGAGGGTCTGCGCGTCCGCCCGCGCGAGCTGCGCGACCGTGGTCTGGTACTCCTGGTACTGCGGGTTGGCGACGGCGCCGGACGTGGGATCCACGACGTTGACCAGCATGAACGCGGCAGCCGCGCCGAACGCGATGGTGGGGGCGGCCACGCGGGAGAATCCCGAGCGGCGTCGAGGGACGGCCCTCGGAGCGGCGGTGAGCGGCTGGCGAGGAGCGAGGTCGTTCGTGTGTCTACCCATGGCTCCGCACGACTTTACCCAACCGTTACCCGGATGGCGACTCCCGGACCGGATCGGGGGCGTCCTGTCAGCAGGATCGGATGGGGAGGAGCGCAGCCGTGGTCAGCGCACGGCGTTCATGACGTCGATCACGGCGTCCAGGAGGAGGTCGACCTGGGCCTCCCGGTAGCCGCCGCGGCGCGGGTGGAACGCCACCGTGCGCACGTCGTCGACGCTCATGGGCTTGGTGCCGCGGAAGTACTTGGCGACCCGGTCCGCGAACCGGTCGACCTCGCGGCGGTCGTACCCGGTGGTCAGGAACCCCGCCCGGTCGAAGCGCTCCCCCGACGGCCGGCTGACCCGGTCGAGGATCTCCTGGGCCGCGCGCCGCGCCTCCGCGTTCCATGCCTCGGCCCCGACCCGGGCGATCGTGCGGTCGCGTTCCCGGACGGCGAACGCGTCCTCCAGGCGCTCGAGGACGCGGTCGACGGCGGCGGCCGAGTAGCCGCCGCGGCGCATGTCGAAGGACACCCGCCGGATGGTCTCGGAGGTCAGCGACCGGTCGGCCTCGTCGTCGTAGCACCGCCGCGCGTCGCGCAGGAAGGCGTCGACCTGGTCCGGGTCGTAGCCGCGCTCGCGACGCCCGGCGGTCGGGAAGGTGGTGGTCATCCGGGACATCCTATGAGGAAGCGCCCGTGACGATGAGGAACAGCGCATAGGCCACCGCGGCCGACGGCAGGACCGAGTCGAGGCGGTCGAGGAACCCGCCGTGGCCCGGCAGCCAGGAGCTGATGTCCTTGACGCCGAGATCGCGCTTGATGAGCGACTCGGCGAGGTCGCCGAGCGTCGCGGTCACCACGATCACGAGGCCGAGGACCACGCCGAACCACCACTCCTGCTGGATCATGAACAGCGAGAGCAGGATCCCGGCGAGCACCGCCGCGACGACCGCGCCGGCGAACCCCTCCCACGTCTTCTTGGGGCTGATGGTGGGCGCCATGGGGTGCTTGCCAAAGTTGAGCCCCGCGACGTACGCGCCTGTATCGCAGCACACCACGAGGATGAGGAAGGCGAGGGTCCACCACTCGCCGCCGTCGCCCGCGGTGAGCAGCACGGCGAACGATCCGAGGAGACCCACGTAGGCGAGCAGGAAGAGGCTCGAGCCGATGTCGCCGATGGCCGCACGCGCGGGCGTCCGCCTGGCGGGCACGGCCTGCTCCACCAGGCGCCACAGCGCCACGAAGGCCATCGCACCGAGGAGACCCAGCCACTGCCCGTCCGGCCGGCCGTAGTAGGTGATGGGCATGAGTGCCACGACGGCGATGACCGAGCCCACCCGGGGCACGCGACGACCCGCCTGGCGGAGCGCCGTGGCGAGCTCGTACGCGGTGAACGCCACGAGCGCGACCGCGATGAGCAGGAAGAGCTGCTTCACGACGACGAGGCTGACGAGCACGAGCCCGCCGAGGAGCAGGCCGACGCTCACCGCGAAGAGGAGGTTGCGACCCGTGCGCGCGTTGATGCGGTCGTTCGTCGCCTCGAGCGACGCGCGGGTCGCGCGGACCTGGGCGGTCAGGTCCGCCCGGGTCGCCTGCACCTGCGCCTCGAACTCGGCGCGCGTCACGCGGCCGCGATGCCTGCGGACCCGCGGAGCGCCGTCGGGCCCCGACGCGGGCGGCACGACGGGCGCCCGCTCGGCGGGATCCTCGGGGCTGGCCACCTAGACCTCGAGGAGTTCGGTCTCTTTGCGCTTCAGCGCGTCGTCGACCTGGTCGGTGTGCGTCTTGGTGAGGGCCTCGAGCTCCTTCTCGCCGCGCGCCACCTCGTCGTCGCCGACCTCGCCCTTGAGCGCGTCGAGCTCGTCCTTGGAGCGGCGGCGGATGTTGCGGACGCTCACGCGCCCCTCCTCGGCCTTGCCGCGGACGATCTTGACGAACTCCTTGCGGCGGTCCTCCGTGAGCTCGGGGAGCGTCAGGCGCACCATCTCCCCGTCGTTGCCGACGGTGGCGCTGAGATTCGGGACGTTGACGAGGGCCTTCTCGATCTCCTTGAGGGCCGTCTTGTCGTAGGGCGTGACGATGAGCGTGCGCGCCTCGGGGTTGTTCATGCTCGCGAGCTGGCCGAGCGGCGTGGGGCTGCCGTAGTACTCGACCATGACCTTCTGGAAGAGGGCGGGGTTGGCGCGACCCGTGCGCACGCTCCCGAAGTCCTCCTTCACGGCCTCGACGGCCTTGCCCATCCGGTCTCGGGCATCTGCGAGGACTTCGGCGACGGTCACGGGTTCTCCTTCGGTAGCGCGGGCGCGATGGGCGCCCGGTCGATCTTAACGCGGATGGGGAGGCGCTCCGGCCGCGACCCGGCCCGTCGGGGCCGGCGGCGGAGCGCCCGTCGTCAGTTGGAGACGATGGTGCCGATGCGCTCGCCCCGGATCGCGCGGGTGACGTTGCCGCCCGGCTCCATCCCGAAGACGACCATCTTCATGTCGTTGTCCATGCAGAGGCTGAAGGCGGTCGAGTCGACGACCTTGAGACCGCGCTGCAGGGCGTCCTGGTAGGTGACGGTGTCGAGGAGCGTCGCCGCCGGGTCCGTGCGGGGATCGCCCGTGTAGACGCCGTCGACGCCGTTCTTGGCGACGAGGACCTCGGTGGCCGAGATCTCCAGGGCTCGCTGCGCGGCGACCGTGTCGGTGGAGAAGTAGGGCAGACCGGCGCCGGCCCCGAAGATCACGATGCGGCCCTTCTCGAGGTGGCGCACCGCGCGGCGCGGGATGTACGGCTCGGCGACCTGGGTCATCGAGATGGCCGACTGGACGCGCGTGGCGGCGCCTGCCTGCTCGAGGAAGTCCTGCAGGGCGAGGGCGTTCATCACCGTGCCGAGCATGCCCATGTAGTCGGCGCGGCCGCGGTCCATCCCGCGCTGCGACAGCTGCGCGCCGCGGAAGAAGTTGCCGCCGCCGACCACGATCGCGACCTCGACGGTCTTCGCGGCCTCGGCGATCTCGCGCGCGAGGGCGCTGACGACGTCCGGGTCCACGCCCATCTGGCCGCCGCCGAACGACTCCCCGGAGAGCTTGAGGAGGACGCGGCGGGTGGTGGTCTGATCGGTCATTGGTGTTCCCGTCTTCGCGTTCCGGTCGCCGGATCCGGCCCCGGTCCAATCTACTGTGACGCCCGGTGGTGTCGGCGGCTCGCGCGGCCGACCGGCCCGGACATGGAGAAGGGAGCCCGGGTCGCATGCGACCCGGGCTCCCCGTCGTGGTGCTAGGCGCCGACCTTGAAGCGGGCGAAGCCCGTGACCGTGAGGCCAGCGGCCTCGACGACCTTCTTCACGGACTGCTTGTTGTCCTTCGCGTAGTCCTGCTCGAGGAGCGCGACCTGCTTGAAGAACCCGGTGAGGCGACCCTCGATGATCTTCGGCAGGGCGGCCTCGGGCTTGCCCTCGTTGCGCGAGATCTCGGTGACGATCGCGCGCTCGGCCTCGACCTTGTCCGCCGGGACGTCCTCGCGGGCGAGGTACTCCGGGTTGGCGAAGGCGATGTGCTGGGCGATGCTGCGCGCGGTCTCCGCGTCGGATCCGCTGTAGTCGACGACGACGCCCACCTGGGGCGGGAGGTCCTTCGACGTGCGGTGCAGGTAGATCTCCTGGTGCTCGCCGGAGAGGCGGGCGACGCGGCGGAGCGCGATCTTCTCGCCGAGGATCGCGGCCTGGTCGCTGATCAGCTGGTCGACCGTCTGCTCGCCGGCGGGGGCCTGGAGGGCCTCGTCGACGGTGGACGCGCCGGCCGCGACGACCGCGGCGAGGACGGACTCGGACAGCGCGATGAACTTGTCGTTCTTGGCGACGAAGTCGGTCTCGCACGCGAGCTCGATGAGGGTGGCGGCGCCGTCCTTCTCGCCGGCGGCGACGAGGCCCTCGGCGGTGGAGCGGTCGCCGCGCTTGGCGTTGCCCTTCTGGCCCTTGAGACGCAGGATCTCGATGGCCTTCTCGATGTCGCCGTCGGCCTCGACCAGCGCGTTCTTGCTGTCCATCATGCCGGCGCCGAGGCGGTCGCGCAGCTCCTTGACGTCAGCGGCGGTGAAGTTCGCCATGCTCGTGGACTCCTTCTGTAGGTGATGATCCGGGGGTCTCCCGGAGGTGAGTGCCCGACGGGCGGACGCGGTTCCCCGCGCCCGCCCGTCGGGATGGTGCGTGTGCTCGGACTACTCGGAGACGGGCGCCTTCTCGGCGTCCGTGGCCTCGGCCTCGATCTTCGCCTCGGTGGCGTCGTCGGACTCGGGGGCGTGCGCGGGGGCGGGGACCTCGTCCTCGGACTTCGCCTCGTTCTTGGCGGAGACCTCGGCGTCGACGTCGTTCTCCTCGACGGGCAGCGCGGCCTTCGCGGCGTCGCCCTGCTCGAGCAGCTCGCGCTCCCAGTCGGCCAGCGGCTCGGCGGGCGCGGAGCCCTCCGCGTCGGGCTTCTGGTGGCGCTGGATGAGGCCCTCGGCGGCGGCGTCGGCGATGATGCGCGTCAGCAGCGCGACGGAGCGGATCGCGTCGTCGTTGCCCGGGATCGGGTACTGGACCTCGTCCGGGTCGCAGTTGGTGTCGAGGATGCCGATGACGGGGATGCCGAGCTTGCGCGCCTCGTCGATCGCGAGGTGCTCCTTCTTGGTGTCCACGACCCACATCGCCGACGGCGTCTTGGTCAGATTCCGGATGCCGCCGAGGCTCTTCTCCAGCTTGTCGCGCTCGCGACGCTGGATGAGGAGCTCCTTCTTGGTGAAGCCGCGCGTCGTGTCGTCGAAGTCGACGAGGTCGAGCTCCTTGAGGCGGTTCAGGCGCTTGTGCACGGTCTGGAAGTTGGTCAGCAGACCGCCCAGCCAGCGCTGGTTCACGTAGGGCTGGCCGACGCGCTGCGCCTGCTCGGCGATGGACTCCTGCGCCTGCTTCTTCGTGCCGACGAAGAGGATGGTGCCGCCGTGGGCGACGGTCTCCTTGACGAAGTCGTACGCCTTGTCGATGAGGGCCAGCGACTGCTGGAGGTCGATGATGTAGATGCCGGAGCGCTCGGTGAAGATGAAGCGCTTCATCTTCGGGTTCCAGCGCGTCTTCGGGTGACCGAAGTGGACGCCGCAGTCGAGCAGCTGGCGGATGGTGACGACGGCCATGGCCGTACTCCTGTTCCGGCGCGCGCTGTCGCGGCGCGCCTCGTCGGTTCGCTCGGCGGTCGGGACGACCGCTGATCCTGGTGCCCGGCGCGCATCCGCTCCTCGGGCGACAGGGATCATCGCCGTGAGGAGACCGAGTGGATGCGGCGGCCTGATGGGCACGCGTAGTCACCCGACCTGGATCGGGTGCTGCTCGATGCTACCACCCGCCGGGCGAGCGGCAGGGCGACGCGACGGATCAGGAGCGCGCGGCGTCCTTGCGCTTCTTGGGCTTGTCGACGAAGAGCGTCTCGGCCTCCTCGAGCGACATGCCGTTGGTCTCCGGGATCCTCGTGAGCACGAAGACGAACGAGAGCGCGGCGAAGAGGGCGTACATGCCGTAGGTGAAGGGAAGCGAGAAGGCGGACAGCGCCGGGAACGACACGGTGATGACGAAGTTCGCGATCCACTGGGCCATCGCGGCGACGCCGAGCGCCTTCGCGCGGATCCGGTTCGGGAAGATCTCGCCGAGCAGCACCCACACGAGCGGACCCCACGACGCGCCGAAGCCGATGACGAAGACGTTGGCCGCGACGATGGCGATGACGCCGAAGGGCTGCGGCAGGGACACCTCGCCGTCCTGGGTGAACGACTGGCTGAAGCAGATGGCCATCACGGCGAGGGACACGGCCATGGCGAGCGAGCCGGACAGCAGGATCGGGCGGCGGCCGATGCGGTCGACGAGCGCGATGGCGATGAAGGTCACGGCCACGTTCGTGACGGCCGTGATGACGGAGGTCGTCAGCGACTGCGACTCGTCGAAGCCGACGGCCTGCCACAGGGTCGTGGAGTAGTAGAAGATCACGTTGATGCCGACGAACTGCTGGAACACAGACAGGATGATGCCGATCCAGACGATGCCCTGCAGGCCCAGCTTGTTGCCGCGGAGGGTGCCCGTGCGCTTGGCGACGCGGTCCTCCTCGATCTGGCGCTCCAGGTCGCGGCTCGCGCGGTCGATGTCCTCCTGCTTCCAGACGCTCGCGAGGATGTCCTGCGCCTCGTCCTTGCGGCCCTTCTCCACGAGGTAGCGCGGCGACTCGGGCAGGCGCCAGGCCAGGAAGCCGTAGATCACGGCGGGGACGGCGCACACCAGGAGCATCCAGCGCCAGGCCTCGAGCCCGAGCCAGAACTCCTCCGACGCGCCGCCCGCCGCCCCGGCGAACACGGCGTCCGAGAGGAGCGCGGTGAAGATGCCGAGCGTGATCGCGAGCTGCTGGAGCGAGGCGAGGCGGCCGCGGAGCAGCTTGGGCGAGATCTCGGCGATGTAGGCCGGCGCCACGACGGACGCGATGCCGATGCCGAGGCCGCCCACGATGCGCCAGATGGTGAGGTCCCAGACGCTGAAGGCGTACCCGGAGCCGAACGCGCTGACGAAGAAGAAGCCGGCGCCGATGATCATGGTCCAGCGGCGGCCGATGCGGTCGGCGATTCGGCCCGCGAGGTACGCGCCGAGCGCGCAGCCGAGCAGGGCGCTCGCGACCGCGAAGCCGATGAGCGTCTCGCTCAGCTCGAACCGGCCCTGGATCGCGGAGACCGCGCCGTTGATCACCGACGAGTCGAACCCGAAGAGGAAGCCCCCCACCGCGGCCGAGACGGCCAGGCCGATCGCGCGTCGCTGGAGCTTCTTGTCATCCCGGGGGGTCGTCGTCTCGTTCACAACGGACCACTCTGCCACTTCTCCGGCGGGGTGGCTGCCCGGCGCGGATCCGGCGTCGCAGGGGGCATCATGCGGCCGACCGGCGCACGGGACGCGGCCGCCGGAGAGGGAGGGCGCATGCGCGGCGGGGATGCACGGCGGAGGGCTTGCGCGGCGGCGCTGGCGATCGGGCTCCTGGCTGGGACGGGTGCACCGGGGCTCCCGGAGCGGGCCACGGCGGGGGTCTGGCCCGCGGACGCCGCGTCACACGCGACGCCGCGCTGGGCCTGGCCGGTGGATCCGCCGCACACCGTCACCCGGCCGTTCGAGGCGCCGGCCACCCCCTACGGGCCGGGCCACCGCGGCATCGACATCGCGGTCGAGCCGGGGGCGGAGGTGCGCGCTCCCGCGGACGGGACGGTGTCCTTCGCCGGGGTGGTCGTCGACCGGCCGGTCGTGAGCGTGCAGCACGCCGACGGCTTCGTGTCCTCGGTGGAGCCGGTCGTCCCGCTGGTCGCAGCCGGCGATCACGTCGTCGCCGGGCAGGTCATCGGCACGCTCGCCGCGGAGCCGCGGCACGAGCCGGACGGCGGGCTGCATCTCGGGGCGCGCCTGCACGGCGCCTACGTGGATCCGGCGCTGCTGCTCGCCGCCCTGCGGCACGCGGTGCTGCTGCCGCTGGATCCGTGACGCCGGCGTCGGGCCGCACGCTGCCGGGTCCGCGCGGCGCTCGTCCCCCGCTTCGTCCCCCGCCGCATCCCCCGGGGACGTGCGGATCAGGCCCTCGGGTGCGCGCCCTCGTAGCTGCGGCGCAACCGCTCGACGGAGACGTGCGTGTAGATCTGGGTCGTCCCGAGGCTCGCGTGTCCGAGCATCTCCTGCACGGTGCGGAGGTCCGCTCCCCCGTCGAGCAGGTGCGTCGCCGCCGTGTGCCGGAGGGCATGCGGCCCCTGCGGTCCCGAGCCGGGGATGTCCCCCAGGAGGGAGGCGACGAGACCGTACACCGCGCGCGCGCCGAGCCGGCCTCCGCGCGCGCCGAGGAACAGCGCCGTCCCGGTCCTCGACGAGACGACGCGCGGGCGGCCCCGCGTGACGTAGGCGTCGAGCGCCTCGGCTGCGGGCACGCCGAACGGGACGACGCGCTCGCGATCGCCCTTGCCGATGACGCGGACGGTGAGCCGGGACGCGTCGACGTCGGCGAGCTCGAGGCCCGTGAGCTCGGACACGCGGAGGGCGGACGCGTACAGCAGCTCGATGACGGCGAGGTCCCGGAGCGCGGCGGGGTCGTCCTCGGCCGCCCGGGCGGCCAGGCCGGCGAGGAGCCCGGACATCTGCTCACGCGCCAGCACCCGCGGGAGGTGCGCACCGGCGCGCGGCGCCTTCAGCCGCACGGCCGGATCCGCCTCGACGCGTCCTGTGCGCAGCAGCCACGCGCCGAATCCCCGCACGGCGGCCGACCTCCTGGCCAGCGTCGCGGGAGCGAGCCGCGCCTGGGATCCCCGCCACAGCCAGTCGCGCAGCACCTCGAGGTCGAGGCCGGCGGACGTCGTGACGCCCTGGCGCGCCGCGTGCGCCGCGAGGTCGCGCAGGTCGGAGGAGTAGGCCCGCACCGTGTGGGCCGCGCTCCCCCGCTCCCGGTCCATGGAGGTCGCGAACGCGGCGATGTCGGCCTCGAGCGGAGTCGCCACCCGAGCGCCGCGTGGGGGCTGCGGCCGCTCCGCCGTGCCGCCCGCACCGTCGCCAGCCTGCACCGTGTCCATCCCGGAAGGCTACGTCGAGCCGCGCGCCGCGGACGTCGGCGCGCGGGCGCGGCGCGGAGCGTCG